>CAIMBE010000164.1 GCA_903839085.1 uncultured beta proteobacterium
TACGTCAACGTCAGCAGTGTCAACACGGAACTGTCCAAGACCAACAATCTGCTCGAGAACGGCCGCTTTGCGCTCGATATCCTGCAGGAAGATCTTTCGCACGCGGGCTACTGGGGCGGCTACGTGCCGCAGTTCGACGACCTCAGCGTGACGGCGGCGCCCGCCGATACGCCGACCGGCAGCGCACCGGACCCCTGCCTGGCCTATTCCACGGCCAACTGGACCACCGCCTATGTCAATGGACTTCTGGGAATTCCGGTCCAGACCTACGACGCCAGTCCAAGCGGTTGCAGCGCCTTGCTCGGCAACAAGAAAACCAGCACCGACGTGCTGGTGGTGCGCCATGCCGAAACCTGCCTTCCCGACGCGAGCAACTGCGAGGCCAGCAGCGCCAGCAAGCTCTATTTCCAGGCTTCTTTCTGCCAGGCCGAGTACGCGGCGGCGACGCCGGTGCGCTACGTCCTGAGCAACACGGCGGCCAACTTTGTGCTGAAGAAGACCGGCTGCACCGGGACGCCGCCGGGCACCACGGGCACGCTGGCGGACAAGCGAAAATTCATATCCAACATCTATTACATCCGCAATTATTCGGTCACCTCGGGCGACGGCATTCCGACCCTGATGCGTTCGAGCTTCAATCTGGGCGGCGCCGGCGGCACGGCCGGTTTCGAGACCGCAACGCCGCTGATCGACGGCATCGATGGTTTTTCAGTCGAGTTGGGTCTGGACATGAAGAGCCGCTGCAACAGCGCCGTCGACTACGCGGCGGTGCCGGCCTTCGTCGACCCCGCCACCGCCGCCTCGACCTGCAGCGCCTCGGCCACGGTGGCCAACAACACGCTGCCAAGCAACCGGGGCGACGGCGTGCCGGAGACCCCTTTTGTGCGCTGCACGACCGCGGTTCCCTGCACCGCGGCGCAACTGGCCAATACCGTGGTGGTCAAGATCTATGTGCTGGCGCGCAATAGCGCCAGCACCGCCGGCTATACCGACGCCAAGACCTACAGCCTGGGAAGCACCACCCTTGGACCGTTCAACGACGGGTTCCGGCGCCACGTCTTTCAGACCACCGTGCGCCTGAACAATATTTCCGGCAGGAGGGCGACGCCATGAGCAGGCGGCGCTACGCGAGCCAGCGCGGCATCACCCTGATCGTCGGGCTGATCTTTCTGGTATTGATCACCATCATGGTGACCATGGCCTTCACGCTGAACAAGGGCAACCTCAAATCGGTCGGCAATATGCAGGCGCGCAACGAGTCGATCGCCGCGGCCAACCAGGCCATCGAAAGCGTGCTCAGCGCGCAACTGGCAGCCTGGGGCAACAGTGCCCTGCCGGTGGGCGGCACGGTTCTGGTGGATGTCAACAAGGACGGGACCAACGACTACTCGGTTGTGGTGGGCACACCGACCTGCGTCAAAAGCACCATGCAGGGCATCAGCGGCACCGGCATGCACAGCAGCGTCACGCTGGGAGCGTCGTTCGACATCACCAACAACTATGTGACCCTGTGGGAAATGGTGGCCACGGTGAGCGATCTGCGCGGCAGCGGCGCCTCGGTCGTCATCAAGCAGGGCGTCTCGGCGACCCTGACCAAGAGCCAGTACGAAGGGCTGCAATCGACTGGCAGCCTGGGCTGCTAGACAGGGCGACCGAGCCGTGGCCTTACAGGAGCGTGAACATATGAAAAACCGGTTTCTCCAAATCTTTTTGCTGGCGAGTCTGTGCCTGTTCCAGCCTGGTGCGATGGCCGAGGACATCGATGTGTTTGCCGCGCCGGCCGAGGCCAGTTCGGCCAATGCGCCCAACATGCTGCTGGTGATGGACAACGCCGGCAGTTTCAACGGCAATGCCGCCGGCAGCACCTGCATCATCGACGGCGTGGCGACCAGTCTGAGCGGAAAAAGCGGTGGCATCGAGCAATGTGCCTTGTACACCGTCATCAACAACCAGACCGTCAGCGCGACTGCCACCGTCAACATTGGCATCATGGTCTACAACGGGCCCAGTACCGTTGACTATAAGGGTGTGAGTTGCAGGTCCGGTGCCGTCGGCGGCTGCCTGGTCTACCCATTGACCGGACTCACCAGTGTCACCAAGCCAATCCTGCTGGCCTGGATCAAGTCCTGGGAGTCCAGCGGGCACGTGATCCAGGCGTCCTCCGAAGCGACGGGCGCCACGATGCAGGAGGCCTGGGCTTATTTTGCCGGCCGCACCGGCCTGTCGGGTGTCAATTACGCCTCGATTCAGCCAGCCACCGGCTGCCTCAGAAACTTTGTCGTGTTTATCGGCAATTCCTACACCACAAGTGGCTCGCCCAGTGACTCCACCGGCAACAAGGGCCCGCTGGACGCCTTGAATGGCACCAATCCGACGGCGCTGATGAATGCCTACCCGGCAGCCACCACGGTGCAAAAGGCACTGATTCCGGCGACTGGCAACAGCCTGACGACGTCCTGCGGCGTGCTGAATTTTCCAAACACCCACGAGAACAGCGGCTTCTACGCCGACGAATGGGCGCGCTATATGGCGGCAAACAATATCACCACCTACAGCATCGGCCTGCTGGACTTGACGAAGTGCAAGTCGGAGTATGCATGGCTGCTCAGGAGCATGGCCAGTTCTGGCGGTGGCAAGTACTTTGAGACAACCGACTACAACACTCTGAAAGTGGCAGTTGAAACGGTTTTCAGCGAGGTGCAATCGGTCAACAGCGTTTTCGCCTCGGTCAGCCTGCCGGTCAGCGTCAACACCCAGGGCACTTACCTGAACCAGGTCTTCATCGGCATGTTCCGGCCCGACCCGGATTCCCTGCCGCGCTGGTTCGGCAATCTGAAGCAGTACAAGCTTGGCTACGCCGGCGGCATTTTGCAACTGCTTGATGCCGATGACAGCGCGGCGATTTCGACTGGTGGCAGCGACTTCATCGCCGA
>CAIMBE010000165.1 GCA_903839085.1 uncultured beta proteobacterium
ATGACAGGGGCATCAGCTTGCCCGGGCGCAGCCCCTGCCCGATCAACTGCTTGACCAGCTGCAATTTCTGCAGGTCTTTGGCCTGATAGAGCCGCTGTCCGCGGGCGCCGCGCACCGGCAGGGGAAACTGGTAGCGCAGTTCCCACTTGCGCAGCACCTCGCGCGTCAGGCCGGTCGCCTGCTCAAGTTCGGCCTGGTTCATCGAAGCGGAATTCAAAGCGGTCATTTGCCGTGGATTTTAAAGGCAGTCAGCGTTCTCTTTTGTCCTGGACAAATAATGTATCATTAACCCTGCTATCGATATGCATATTTGCCGATTAATCAACCAAGGTCGTGCAGTCACATGGATCAGCCAAGCCTCAATCCAGCCACCGGAGCTTCGCCCCCGAAACACGTCGCCTGCTGTTCGGTGTCCTGGGCAAGAAGTAGCAGATTCCTGAGGCCAGGGGCGGCCCGAAGGCGCGGCGCCGATGCCTGCTTGATCAAGCCCTTCGGTCCGGGCACGCTTGATGCGTGGGTCGACGCCAAACTGCAATGAGTTATCTCAAGTCATCGACGCGCCTGTTCCTGCTGGTCGGGGTTTTGTCAACCCTGCTGCTGGCCATTGGCAGCCTGGGTCTGTTGAGCATCAGACAGTCCAACGATGCCCTGAAGACCGTGTACCAGGACCGAACAGTCGCCATCGGACTGCTCAGCGAAATGCAGCACCAGCTATTGCGCGGGCGATTATTGATCGATGCCAGCGTGCTTGACCCAAGGCCCGAGGTGATTGCCAGCAATCTCGCTGAACTGAGCAGCACCTCGGCGCTGATCAGCAAGACCTGGGCTGCCTATATGGCAACCTACCTCGCCAGGGAGGAGGAAAAGCTCGCGACCAAATTCGCGCAGGACCACGTCAAGTTCGAGCAAGAGGGTCTGGCTCCGGCAGTGGCAGCCCTGCGCGCCAATGACATAGCCGGCGTTCAGGGCCTGATCCGCGAAAAGATACTGCCTCTGGACGCACATTTGCAGTTGGGACTTGAAGGCCTGATGCAGATTCAGCTCAGCGCAGCCAAGCAGGAGTACCAGGCAGCCGAGGATCGCTACGCGCTTGTGCGCCTGGTATCGATCGGTGCCATTGGCGGTGGCGTGCTGTTTGCGATTCTGACCACTCTGGCATTGCTGCGTGCGCGCCGCCAGGAACTCGCGATCCTGCTGGAACACCAGGCCCACGCCGATCTGGAACGGCGGTTGGAGGAGAAAAACGGATTGTTGCAAGCCCTGGTGCAGCAAAAGCAAGCACTCCAGGAGAGCGAATTCCGATGGAAATTTGCCATTGAAGGCGCCGGCGACGGCGTCTGGGACAGAAACCTTCAAACCGGCGAAGAAAACTATTCCCCGCGCTGGAAAGAAATGCTGGGCTACGCGGAAGAGGAAATCCTGCCCGATCACCAGGAATGGGAAAACCGCATTCATCCCGATGACAGGCTGGCAGTGCTTGCCAGCGACGCTGACTATATCGCCGGCAAGGCAGCAAGTTACGAGGTTGAGTGCCGCCTGCGCTGCAAGGATGGAAGTTACAAGTGGATTCTGAGCCGAGGCATGATTGTCAGCCGGGATGAGAGTGGCAAGCCAGTGCGTACCATCGGAACACACTCAGACATCACTGAGCGCAAAAATCACCAGCAGGAGCTTGAACGCATCGCCCGCTACGACAGCCTGACCCAACTGCCCAATCGCGCCCTGCTGGGTGAACGCATGGGACATGCCCTGAATCAAACCCGGCGCCGCGCTCAGCACCTGGCGGTGGTCTTCATCGATCTCGACGGCTTCAAGGCGGTCAACGACACCCATGGCCACGAGGCCGGGGACCATCTGCTGATCACGCTGGCCGAACGCATGAAGGGGGTGCTGCGCGATGGCGACATCCTGGCGCGCCTGGGTGGCGACGAGTTCGTTGCCGTGCTGCTCGATCTGGCCGATGTGGACGCCAGCGCACCGATGCTCGACCGCTTGCTGGACGCGGCCGCCAGACCGGTGCAGTATGGCCAGGCGCAGCTGCAGGTCTCGGCCAGCCTGGGGGTGACCTTCTACCCGCAGACGCAGGACCCGACACAGGAGCTCGAACCCGATCAACTTCTTCGCCAGGCCGATCAGGCCATGTACCAGGCCAAGCAAGCCGGCAAGAACCGCTATTGCGTCTTTGATGCCGAGCAGGACCGAAGCGTGCGTGAGCGCCATGAAAGCCTCAAAGGCATCGAACGTGCCCTCAGTGAAGGCGAGTTCGTGCTGCAGTACCAACCCAAGGTGAACCTGCGCACGGGAGAAGTGATCGGCGTCGAGGCCTTGATCCGCTGGCTGCACCCGCACAAGGGGCTGCTGGCACCAGCGGACTTTCTGCCGACGATCGAGGACCACCCGCTGGCCGTCAGCTTAGGGCAATGGGTGATCGAGAGCGCCTTGCAGCAGGTCGAGCGCTGGCAGCAAGCTGGACTGAACATCGCGGTCAGCGTCAATATCGGGGGGCGGCAATTGATGCAGCCTGACTTTGTGCAGCGCCTGCGTGAAACGCTGGGCGCGCACCCCGGGCTCAAACCGAACTGCCTGGAGCTTGAATTGCTGGAAACCAACGTCATCAATGACCTGGACCGCGCATCCCAAGTCATCCAGGAGTGCAGGGGAATCGGCGTTGAATGCGCGCTCGATGACTTTGGCAGCGGCCGCTCGTCGCTGACGTGCCTGAAGAAACTGCCGGTGAAGCACCTCAAGATCGAGCAGAACTTTATCCGCGACATGCTTGGCAGCAGCGACAACCTGCTGATTCTGATCGGCGTGCTCAAACTGGCCAGCGCATTTGACCTGAAGGTGATTGCCGAAGGGGTCGAGACCGCCCAGCACGGCTTCATGCTGCTCGAACTCGGCTGCGAACTGGCGCAGGGCTACGCCATTGCGCGCCCGATGCCGGGCGATGCGTTGCCGGATTGGGTCAAGAGCTGGAAGCCCGATCCGACATGGCGCGAGGCGGCGGTGGCTCCGAGCCAGGGCCTTGCTGCAGCACAAGCAGGCCAGCTCAGTGCCTGCAATGTGGACGCGGTGGGTTGAGCTACTGCATTCGCTGCGATCCGGCTCGACACCCTTCTCCAGAGCGTCAACGTCCCCGCTGACGCTCAGCGCAGCGACGGGAAATCGACGGGGCAGCGTAAGCTGACCTTGGCGGCACAGGTTGGCGGTTGCCGAGGACGGCGGGTTGACGATGACACCGCCGCGGATGGTGCAGCGAAGTCAAGTAGCGGGAGTGGGAGTGGGCGCAGCACGCTCTGCCGCCAGCGGTCAACTCAGATTTTTGGTCGCCACAATGATCTGGAAGTTGCCGAAGAACACCGTGCGGCGCTCGCAGGTGAAGCCGCCCATGGCCTCGAGCTGCTTCAGGGGATCATGGCTGTCCCACAGGGCCAGACCGAGCGGCTCGAAGACCTTGAAATAGGTCCAGCTCAGCGCCCTGAGCACCCACAGGTCGGGGCGATGGAATTCGGCCAGATAGAGCTTGCCGCCGGGCTCGAGCACGCGCCCGGCCTCCTTCAAAGCCTGCCCCTTGAGGTGGTGCGGCAGCTCATGCAGCAGAAAGAAGATCACGTTGGCGGAGACCGAGCCGTCCGGCTGCTTCATGGCGATGGCGTTTTCTTCAAGAAACTCAATTTTCCCTGCGTGTGCCAGCAGTTTGCCCTGCGCGTGGTCAAGTTCATTCTTGATGATGTCAGCGATCAACACCCGGCGCGCGCCGGTGCCGATGGCGGCGTTGACAACCCTCGGAATCACGTTGCCAAAGGCGCAGGAGGTGATCAGCACGTTCTTGCCGCGCAGATTCATCTGCTGCAGGCCGTGGGTGATGGCAGACACCAGACGGTCATACTGAAACAGCAGAATGGCGGCGATGATCGGCTGAAAATCGATCATGCGGATCAGCCGCATATTCGAATAGATCGGGTAGACATGGGCCGCATCATCGGGCGAACCGGCCATGACGCCGCGCATGATCAGGGCCCCGCGCGTGACAGTGAAGAAGAACAATGCGGTTGCCGCGAGCACGAAAAAAAATGAAACAACCGTGTACAGCAACCAGGCAGGCATAGTCTTCCTTTAGGATTCACAGGGGCACAAACTTCAGCACGCCCGAAGACCGCCGAATGTCACACTGGGGCACATTATCACAGGTCTGCCTCGAAGTTCTTAAGGCAAAACCTTGACACAAAACAATAAATGCGGTCCGTAGAGGGCACGACGCCAAGCTAGCCAACGACGTTCGGCACGCCCAGAATTGCCTGGCCGCCCAGATAGCTGCGCAGCGCCTGCGGCACTGTGACCGAGCCATCGGCATTCTGATAATTCTCGAGCACCGCCACCAGCGTGCGTCCGACTGCCAGGCCCGAGCCGTTGAGGGTGTGGACCAGTTCGTTCTTGCCCTGCGCGTTCTTGAAGCGCGCCTGCAACCGGCGCGCCTGAAAGGCCTCGCAGTTGGACACCGAACTGATCTCGCGAAAGGTCTTCTGCGCCGGCAGCCACACTTCCAGATCGTAGGTCTTGCTGGCGCCAAATCCCATGTCGCCGGTGCACAGGGCCATCACGCGATACGGCAGTCCAAGCTTCTGCAGGATCGCCTCGGCGTGACCCGTCATCTGCTCGAGCGCGGCATAGCTCTGCTCGGGATGCACGATCTGAACCATCTCGACCTTGTCGAACTGGTGCTGGCGGATCAGGCCGCGCGTGTCGCGCCCGGCACTGCCGGCTTCGGAGCGAAAGCAGGGCGTGTGCGCGGTCAGCCTGATCGGCAGGGCCGCCTCGGCCAGCACCTCGTCGCGCACGAAATTGGTCAACGGCACCTCGCTCGTCGGGATCAGGTACAGGGCCGCGCTGTCAGGCGCATCCTCCCCCTCCTGCCCGCCCTTTCTGGCGGCAAACAGGTCGCCTTCGAACTTGGGCAACTGGCCGGTCCCGCGCAGGCTCTCTGCGTTCACGATATAGGGCGTGTAGCACTCGGTGTAGCCGTGCTCCTGGGTCTGCACGTCCAGCATGAACTGGGCCAATGCCCGGTGCAGGCGCGCCAGCGGCCCCTTCATGACGGCAAAGCGCGCTCCCGAGAGCTTGACGCCCAGTTCAAAATCAAGCCCCAGCGGCGCACCGAGGTCAACGTGGTCCTTCACCTCGAAGTCGAAGGCTCGGGGCAGGCCCCAGCTTCGCACCGCGACATTGCCGTGCTCATCGGAACCGACCGGCACGCTCTGGTGCGGCAGGTTGGGGACCGCCAGCAGCAGGCACTGCATTTCGGTCTGGATCTGCTCCAGTCGCGCGGCAGACGCCTCGAGTTCAGCTTTCAAGCCCGCGACCTCGGCCATCACCGCATCGGACTCGGCCTGACCAGCCGCCCCCCTGGCCTTGAGTTGACCGATCTGTTTGCTCAAGGCGTTGCGCCGACCCTGCAGTTCCTCGGTCCGGATCTGGATCGTCTTGCGCTCGGCCTCCAGCGTTGTGAAGCCGTCGACGTCGAGAAAGGTCTGCGGTGTCTTGCGGGTCTGCAGGCGCGCAACGACCGAGGCAAGGTCTTTTCGGAGAAGGGTAATGTCGAGCATGATCGGATTGTAGTTTTCGAAATGAGTACGGCGCGCTCAGGGGCCCGACAGCGATGCGGGGCCGAGGTTGGCGCCGCAGCGGATCAGGCACACCGTGTCGCTGCGGCCGGCCTGACAGGCCCCGCCCTGCAGGGCCGCGTCAATGTCAGGGCGCTCGATGAGGATCTCAGCCATTGCGCTTCGGACTCACAGCGGGCGCGACAGGGGCTGCATCGGGCTTGAGGCCCTTGGGCAAGGGAAATTTGACGGTTTCCTCGATGCCGCGCATCTTGCGCACAGACACCGCGCCAAGCGCCTTGATGCGCCCGATCACCTGGTTCACCAGAATCTCGGGCGCCGAGGCACCTGCGGTCAAGCCGACGCGCGGTCGTCCCTCGAACCAGGAGGCCTGTATCTCGTCCGCAGCGTCCACCATGTAGCTTTCGGTGCCGAGTTTTCGGGCCAGTTCGGCCAGGCGGTTGCTGTTGGAACTGGTCGGGCTTCCAACCACGATCACCACATCCACCTGCGGGCTCATCATCTTCACCGCGTCCTGCCGGTTCTGCGTGGCATAGCAGATATCCTGCAGCTTGGGCTCGCGCACGCTCGGAAAACGGGCCTTGACCGCGGCCGCGATCGCGGCCGCGTCGTCAACGCTGAGGGTGGTCTGCGTCACCAGCGCCAGGCGCGCGGTCTGATCGGGCTGCACGCGCGCCACGTCGGCCACGTCCTCCACCAGATGAATGCCATCGTCCAACTGACCCATGGTGCCCTCGACCTCGGGGTGTCCCTTGTGGCCGATCATGATGAATTCAAAACCTTCGCGGCGCAGCTTGGCCACTTCCACATGCACCTTGGTCACCAGCGGGCAGGTCGCGTCGAAGATCCTGAAACCACGCGCCCTCGCCTCGTCCTGCACCGCGCGGCTGACGCCATGGGCCGAAAAAATCAGGGTCGCCCCGGCCGGCACAGCGTCGAGGTCCTCGATAAAGATGGCGCCCTTGGCCTTCAGATCGTTCACCACATAGGTGTTGTGCACAATTTCGTGGCGCACATAAATCGGCGCGCCGAACTTCTGCAGCGCACGCTCGACGATTTCAATCGCGCGATCGACGCCGGCGCAAAAGCCGCGCGGCTCGGCCAGGAGGATCTCAACCCCCACGCTTGTCACTTGGTGTACGGCGCTGCCCCCCGACGGGGCCGGCCTTGCCTGGGGCGGCCCGGCGCTGCGGCCGACCTCGACCTTTCCATCTGCGCTCACAAAATGCCGATCAGGTGGACTTCGAAGGTCACCGGCTGGCCGGCCAGCGGATGGTTGAAGTCAAGCAGCACCGCGCCGCCTTGCGCGCCGTCGCGAAGCTGCCGCACCGACCCGGCAAAGCGCCCCTGACCGTTGGGCGCCGGGAACTGCACCACATCGCCCAACTCGTAGTGCCGATCGGCCTCGCCTCCGTCATTGAGCACCTGCCGCGCCAGCCATTGCAGCTTGTCGGGATGGCGCTCGCCAAAGGCGACTCCCGCGGCCAGCTCGAAGGTGGCGCGGCTGCCCTCGGCCAGGCCCAGCAGATGCGCTTCGAGCGCCGGCGAGAGTTCGCCCGCGCCCAGCGTCAGCGTGGCCGGTTTGCCGGCAAAGGTATTGATCAGGTCGCCGGCAGGGCCGGCCATGCGATAGTGCAGCGTCAGGAACGAGCCTGCCTGAACACAAGGAAAACTGGCTGTCATTGAGGAGTCCCGGATAAACTGCCCTGATTGTAAAAGCCCGACCGATGCCCCTCAAAGACCTTCCCCTGGCCGCACAACCGCGCGAGAAACTGCTGGCGCGCGGCGCCGGCGCGCTCAGCGACGCCGAACTGCTGGCGCTGTTGCTGCGCACCGGCATCAAGGGCAAGGGTGTGCTGCAGATGGCGCACGAGTTGCTGCAGCTCAAGTCCAAAACCAAGCGCAGCGACGGCTTCGACGGTATAGCGGGCCTGCTGCACGCCAGCGCCGAGGATCTCAAGCAGATCAAGGGCCTGGGCCCGGCCAAGTGCGCCGAACTGCTGGCGGTGCTTGAGCTGGCGCGCCGCGCGCTGGCCCAGCAGCTCAAGGCACGCACCGTGTTTGCCACGCCCGAGGCGGTCAAGCACTATCTGCAACTGCACCTGGCCGCCAGGACCCACGAGGTCTTTGCCGTGCTTTTTCTGGATGTGCAAAACCGCCTTCTGGCCATGGAAGAAATGTTTCGAGGGACCCTCACCCAGACCAGCGTTTACCCGCGCGAGGTGGTGCTGCGCGCCCTGCAGCACCAGGCGGCGGCGGTGGTGCTGGCGCACAACCACCCAAGCGGCACGGTGCAGCCCTCGCGCGCCGACGAGGCCTTGACGCAGACCCTCAAGGCCGCGCTGGCGCTGATCGACGTGCGTGTGCTCGACCATGTCATCGTTGCGCCCGGAGACGCGCTGTCGATGGCCGAGCGGGGTTTGCTGTGAGCGCTGCTCCGGTCAAGGTCAGGAGCCTGGCCGAACTCAAGCTCGTCAAGCGCCAGATCGAAGCCCAGGCGCTGCAGCGCGTGCAACAGGCGGCTGACGCAGCGCGCCTGCAGCGCCAGGCCGCCAGCGAGAGCAACCTCTTTGTGCAGGCCGCCGGCGTGGTCAGCCCTGTGCCGCAGAAGAACCGCACGCTGTTGACCCGGGTAACGACGGCGCCGGCTGCCATGCGGTACCAGCGCGACGAGAAAGCGGTGCTGCAGGAAGCCATCAGCGATCAATTTGACGTCAGCACGCTGCTCGACGCCGACGACGCGCTGAGCTTTCGCCGGCCCGGCATCGGCACCGACGTGACGCGCAAACTGCGCCGTGGCGACTGGGCCATCCAGCGCCAGATCGACCTGCACGGGCTGCGCCGTGACGAAGCGCGCGAGCACTTGAGCTTCTTCATTCGCGAGGCGCACAAGCAGGGGATTCGCTGCGTGCGCGTGGTGCACGGCAAGGGGCTCGGCTCGCCCGGCAAGGCACCGGTGCTCAAGAGCCGCGTCCACGGCTGGCTGGTGCAAAAGAACGAGGTGCTGGCCTTTGTGCAGGCCAAGCCGGCCGACGGCGGCGCCGGCGCGCTGGTCGTCCTGCTGGCGCCGGTCAGGAACTGACGCCAGGCTACTGCGCGGCGCGACGCAGCGTGTCGACCACCGGGCGGAGCAACACTTCGCGCAGACCCCACCAACCCGCCAGCCAGGCCAGCAGGGCGCCGCTCACAGCACCTGCGGGAAGCACCCACCAGGAGATGGTCCAGTCGAATTCAAACGCATACCTGGCCAGCGCCCAGCCCACCAGGGAGGCCACCAGCGCGGCCAGCAGCCCGGCCAGCAAGCCCACGCCGAGCAGTTCGGCACGCTGCACCTGGCGCAACAGGCTGCTCCTGGCGCCGATGGCCCGCATGATGGCGAATTCGCGGGCGCGCTCGTCGCGCGTCGCGCTCACGGCCGCAAACAGCACGATCAGGCCGGCCACCAGCGCAAAGCCGAACAGGAACTCCACCGCGCCGATCACCTGGTCGAGCACGCGCTGAACCTGGGCAATCGCGCTGCTCATGTCAACGCTGGTGATATTTGGAAAGCTGCGCACCAGGGCGCTGTCAAACCGGGCGCCGGCAGGCGCCCTGAACGCGCTCATGTAGGTTGCCGGCACATCGGGCAGGACATCGACCGGGTACATGACAAAGAAATTGGCCCGCATCGAGCCCCAGTCGACCCGGCGCAGGGACGTTATTCTTGAGACGCTCTGCACGCCGCCGATATCAAAGCTCAGCACATCGCCCAGCTTCAGCCCCAGTGTTTTGGCCAGCCCGTCCTCGAGGCTCACGGCGCCCTGCTCGTCCGGCGTCCAGCGGCCCGCCACCAGCTGGTTCTGCAGTGGCTGCCTGGCGCTGTGCGAGAGGTTGAACTCGCGCTCCACCAGGCGCTTGGCCCGCTCGTCGGCATAGTCGTCCGGTGTCACCGCCTTGCCGTTGATCGCCGTGAGCCGACCCCGGATCATGGGGTACCAATCGAACCTGCTCACCCCGGCCGCGCGCAACGCCAGCTTGAAGGCATCGCCCTGCTCCGGCATGACATTGATGACAAACCGGTTGGGCGCGTCCAGCGGCGTCGCCTTGCGCCAGCTGTTGATCAGGTCAGTGCGCAAGAGCACCAGCAGGATCAGCGCCAGCAGCCCGACCGCCAGCGCGCTGACCTGCAGCACGGCAAAGGCCGGACGCGCCGACAACTGCCGTGTGGCCAGCATCAGCCAGCGCGGCGAACTGCTCTCGCTGACCAAGCGACGCAGCAGCCAGACCGCCAGCCAACTCAGCGCGGCAAAGACCAGCGCCGCGCCGGCAAAGCCGCCCACCGCGATCAAGCCCAGCGTCAGGTCGCTGCTTGCCGCCAGCAACAGGGCGGCAAAGCCGGCGATGCCGAGCAGGAGCACACCGATGGAAGCGGGCTTGAGATTGCCGACGTCACGCCGGATCACGCGCAGAGCCGGCACCTGCGCGAGTTGCAGCACGGGCGGCAGTCCAAACGCCGCCAGCAGCGTCAAGCCAACACCCATGCCAAAAACGACCGGCCAGGGCCCGGGCGCCGGCAGCGCCGCGTCCACCAGGCCGGCGAGCAGCAGCACAAACACATGGTGCAGGGCAAAGCCAAGGAGCACGCCCAGTGCGCTGGAGAGCAGGCCAATCAGGCCGAACTCGACCAGGTAGGCGCTGGCGATGCTGCGCTGACCGAGCCCCAGAACGCGCAGCATCGCGCAGTCGTCCAGGTGGCGCAGCGCAAAGCCGCGCGCAGCCAGCGCCACCGCCACGGCACTCAGCAGCGCCGCCAGCAGGGCGATCAGGTTCAGGAATTTTTCCGCGCGCTCCAGGGTCTGACCGAGCTCCGGACGCCCGCCCTCGAGCGACTCGATCCGCACGCCGCGCAAGCGCTGGCCCTTCACCTCGGCCTGCGCCCAGGCGACAAAGGCCGCCACCGCCATGTCCTCGCCGGCCAGCGCCAACCGGTAGCTGACGCGGCTGGCCGGCTGGATCAGTCCGGTCGCCGGCACGTCCTGCTGGTTGATCATCACGCGCGGCGCAAAGTTCATGAAGCCCGCGCCACGGTCGGGCTCGCTGACGATCACTTTGCCGATGCGCAGGCTGCTGTCGCCGAGCAAAACGGGATCCCCCATCTGAATCGACAAAGCCTCCAGCAGGGGCGCTTCAATCCAGGCCTCGCCCGGCGCGGGAACGCTGTGCGTCACGCTCTCGGGAGCGTCCGGTGCGCTCGATACGGTGAGCTTGCCGCGCAGCGGATAGCCGGGCTCGACCACCTTCAGCGCGACCAGCTTGGCGCTGCCACCACTGGCTTCGACGGCACGGGCCATGGTTGGAAAGCTCAGCGTCTGCGCCACCTCCAGACCGAGGGCGCGCGCCCGGGCGCTGAAGGCGGCGGGCGTCGGGTTGTCGCTGACAATCACCGCGTCGCCGCCCAGCAACTGCCGCGCGTCGCGCTGCAGCCCGGCCTTGAGCCGGTCGGCAAAAAAGCCCACCGCGCTCAGTGCCGCAACGGCCAGCGTGACCGCGACGATCAGGAGCCGCAGTTCGCCCGAACGCAGATCGCGTCCCAAAGTGCGCCAGCCAAGACGCCAGAAGGAAATCGTCATGCCACCCTTCAAAGCGGCCGCGCCGCGTTCAATTCGGGCTGCAAGCGCAAGCGCGCGGCGCCCGTGTAACAAAGAAAGCGCTTGTTCACTGCGCGGCCGATGGTGCACAGACCCAGGCGCTGGGCAAGCGCATGGCCCATCTGTGTGATGCCGCTGCGCGACACCAGGATCGGGACCCCCATCTGCGCCGACTTGATGACCATCTCGCTGGTCAAGCGACCGGTGGTGTAGAACACCTTGTCATGGCCCGAGATGCCTGCCGCCGCGCCGGGCCGCCCCAAGCGTGTCGCGCCGTCGCTGCGAGACTCGCGCGAGTGCACGGCCCCCTCGGGAGGCAGCGCAGCACATGCGTAATCGGCTGTGGCCGATTCCGGGGAAGTGGCAAGCGTGGGGGCAAGTTTCGCCGCCGGGCCGCCCCAAGGCGAAACAACCCCCTCGGGGGGCAGCGCAGCACATGCGTAATCGGCTGTGGCCGATTCCGGGGAAGTGGCAAGCGTGGGGGCATCATCCTGCTGCATCCACATCCAGCCGGCAATCGTGTCGATCGCGTTGTGGCGACCCACGTCTTCCACAAACAGCAGCATCTCCTCACCGCGGAACAGGGCGCAGCCGTGCACCGAGCCGGCCGACTTGTAGGTGCTTTCCTGCAAGCGCACGGCGTTGACGATCCCGTAGAGCTGCGCCTGTGTCAGGCTGGCCTGCGGCAGCACCAGGCTGTCGAGTTCCGCCATCATGTCGCCAAACACGCTGCCCTGCCCGCAACCGGTGGTCACCACGCGCTTGGCGGTTCGCGCCTCGACGTCGGCGATGCCGTGGCGCGTCTTCACGGCGGCCGCATTGACGTCCCAATCGACCGTGATCGATTCGACCTCGGCCATCGACTTCAGCAGCCGCTGATTGCGCAGAAAGCCCAGCACCAGCAACTCGGGCTGCGCGCCCAGCGTCATCAGGGTCACCAGCTCGCGCTTGTCGACGTAGACCGTCAGCGCGCGCTCCGCCGGAATCGAGACGGCCGCGAGTTCGCCAAACTCGTTGACGGCCTGGATATCATGCGTCAGGGGTGCGCGCGCGCGCGTCAGGTAGGGCAACAGAATCAGGACTTCTTGGCCGGTGCGACGACGCTCGCAGGGGCGCTGGCCGGGCTTGCGGCGGCCGCTGGCGCATAAACAAAGGGGCCCGGATCGGCGCACGCCGGTGTCGCCACAGCGGGCCTGGTTTCCTTGCCCGAGGTCTTGGCGGTCTTGTGGAAATGGCCCGCCACCTTGTCCTGCGCCTTGCACAATTGATAGCCTTCGGCCTTGCCGCTCCAGGCGGTCCGGGCCGACGCTTCCGCCGCCTTGGCCTTCGCCTCATCGGATGGCGCCGGCAGCTTGGCCATGCTGTTGCCAGCCAGCAGGAGCGCCGTGCCGCTGGCCAAAATCAGTTTCAAACAGTTTTTCATAAGGCATCCTCAAACCTGCACCGTCCGACCGGCAACAGCGGTCGGCGGCGAGCCATTTGGCGCGATCTTACCGCTCTTGATGTCATCGAGCCAGAGCGCGTGGTGCTCGCGCGCCCAGGCCTCGTCGACATAACCGGTCTTCATGCCCTCGTAAGCGCCCCGGGTTCCGAGCGTGCCCATGTAGATGTGCCCGAGAAACATGCAGAGCATCGCAAGATTGGAGACCGCGTGCACCATGTGGGCCACCTGCATGCTGGCACGCTCGTAGGCCACGCCCGGCAGCAACTTGTCCATGAACAGCCCCGACGCCACCACCACCAGACCGAGCGCAAAAACGCCACCCCAGTAGGTTACTTTTTCACCGGCATTGAAGCGACCGGACTCGACTTCGCGGCCCGACAGGATGCCCCCGCCCTTGAGCAGCCAGTTCAGGTCGCCCCGGGCCGGCAGGTTGTCGCGCATGAAGGTGGCAATCACGACCAGCAGCGACACTGCAAACAGCGGACCGGCGAAGTTATGCAGGTTTTTCAGCACATAGGCCAGCCAGCCGAACAGCGTGGTGCCCAGGACCGGCAGCAGGAAGAACTTGCCAAAAGCCATGACAACGCCGGATGCGGCCAGGACACAGAAGGCGATCGCGTTGGCCCAGTGCGCCGAGCGCTCCAGCGGTGTGAAGCGCTCGACCAGTCGGCCGGTTGGCTCGTCCTTGACCTTCATCGGTCCGATGCGCCAGTGAAACAGCGCAATCGCGCCGATCACGATCAGCAGCAGCGCGCCGCCATAGGGAATGATGAAATTGTTGCGCACCTGACGCCAGGCCTCGCCGGCGTTGGTCAGGCGCGAGCCCGGATACTGCACAAAGGGCTGGATCAGGACACCGGCCTCGGGCGCCTCCGTCTTGGACAGGCTGCTGGTGCCAGCCAAGCCAGAGCGGACCTGACGCCACATGGGCGCGTTGTTGCCGGGTTGCACGGCGGCGCGCTCGGCATTGGTTTGCGCCGCGTAGCCGGGCTCGCTGCTGGCGTCGGGCTTGACGTCCATGACGTTCTGGCTCTGGATCGCGCTCGCCGCCGCCAGCGGCGGCGTGGCCTGAGCCAAGGCGCCCAAGCCGACCAGCCACAGCAGGGCAAAAGAAAGAAGCTGCTTCATCCGTCCCTCCTGCTCAATTCATCCGGCCATAGTCGTTCTGTCCCTGTTGCGTGCGCGCCTTCAACTGCGACTCCCAACTGGCCTTGTCGCCCTGCTTCCAGCCGCCCACCGCATAGGCCTTGCCGGTACCGCTGTACGCCGGCGCGTCCCTGCTGGTGCTGACCAGCGCCTGCGGTTTCTCGCCGCAAGCGCAAAGCAGCACTGCCCACGCCGCAATCCACAGGCTGTGTTTCATGACTTCGCTCCTTCAGGCGCCACAACGCCGGGTTGACCCGCCTGTCTGGTGCCGTAAGCCGTGCCCCAGCCCCAGACCTCGGCGCCCTTGCCGCGCTTGAGGACCCGGTTGCGCAGGATATCGGCCACCACGTCGCCGTCACCTGCGATCAGGGCCTTGGTCGAGCACATTTCGGCGCAGATCGGCAGTTTGCCTTCTGCCAGGCGATTGCGGCCATATTTCTCAAACTCGGCCTGACTGCCGTTGGCCTCCGGCCCGCCGGCGCAGAAGGTGCACTTGTCCATCTTGCCGCGCACGCCGAAAGTGCCCTGCGAGGGAAATTGCGGCGCGCCAAACGGACAGGCGTAGGCGCAGTAGCCGCAGCCGATGCAGACATCCTTGTCGTGCAGCACCACGCCCTCGTCGGTGCGGTAAAAACAGTTGACCGGGCAGACCGCCATGCACGGCGCGTCGCTGCAATGCATGCAGGCCACCGAGATCGAGCGCTCGCCCGGCACGCCGTCGTTGAGCGTCACGACGCGCCGGCGATTGACGCCCCAGGGCACCTCGTGCTCGTTCTTGCAGGCCGTCACGCAGCCGTTGCACTCGATGCAGCGCTCGGTGTCGCAAACAAATTTCATGCGTGCCATTTGCTTCTCCTCAGGCTTTGTCTATGTTGCAGACCGTCGTCTTGCTCTCTTGCATCATGGTCACGCTGTCATAACCGTAAGTGGTCGCGGTGTTGACCGCCTCGCCGCGCACGACCGGCGCGGCCCCGTTCGGGTAGTAGGCCAGCATGTCGGCGCCCTGCCAGCGGCCCGAGAAGTGAAACGGCATGAACACCGTGTCCGGCCCGACACGCTCCGTGACCAGCGCCTGCACGTTAAGGCGCGCGCCGCTCGGCGTCGAAACCCAGGCCCGCTCCCCGTTGTGAATACCCTTGGCCACCGCCACACTGGGGTTGATCTCGACAAACATCTCCTGCTGCAACTCGGCCAGCCAGGGGTTGGAGCGGGTCTCTTCACCGCCGCCCTCGTATTCGGTCAGGCGCCCCGAGGTCATGATGAAGGGGAACTTCTCATGCACCTTGTCGGCGATGTTCTTCTGCTGAATCGTCTTGTAGAGCGTGGGCAGGCGCCAGAACGCCTTCTTGTCGTCATGCGTCGGGTACTTGGCAACCAGGTCCGGCCGGATGCCGTACAGGGGCTCGCGATGCTGCGGAATCGCATCGGGGAAATTCCACACGACAGCGCGCGCCTTGGCATTGCCAAACGGATGGCAACCATGCACCTTCATGACCACCCGCTGAATGCCGCCCGAGAGGTCGGTCTTCCAGTTCTTGCCTTCGGCCGCCGCCTTTTCGGCCTCGGTCAGATCATCCCACCAGCCCAGCTTCTTGAGCAGCACATGGTCAAACTCCGGGTAACCGGTGGTGATGTCGGCGCCCAGCGAATGCGAGCCGTCCTCGGCCAGCAGATTGACACCCTCGCGTTCGACGCCAAAATTGGCGCGGAAGTTGCCTCCGCCGTCCATCACGTGCTTGGAGGTGTCGTACAGATTGGGGGAACCCGGATGCTTGAGTTCCGGCTTGCCGTAGCAGGGCCAGGGCAGCCCGAAGTAGTCGCCGGTGAAGTCGTAGCCGGTCTCCTTGTCGATGCCGCCCTTGGCCCTGAGCGTCTTGACATCGAACAGATGCATGTTGCGCATGTGCGCCTTCAGACGCTCCGGGCTCTGGCCGGTGTAGCCGATGGTCCACAGCGAGGCGTTGATCTCGCGCAGGATGTCCTCCGGCGCAGGCTCGTCCATGCCTTTGACTTTCTGCATCTTGAAGTTCTTCGACAACTCCTTGCCAAATCCGAGCCGGTCGGCAAACTGCTGCATGATCATGTGGTCGCTGCGGCTCTCCCACAGCGGCTCGATCACTTTTTCGCGCCATTGCAGCGAGCGATTCGACGCCGTCACCGAGCCGCTGGTTTCAAACTGGGTGGCCGCCGGCAGCAGGTACACCTGGCGCTCGGGATTGAGGTCCTCGGGCCGGCCCGGCATCGCCGCCATCGCTGCCGTGGCAGACGGATAGGGATCCACCACCACCAGCAGGTCGAGCTTGTCCATGGCCCGCTTCATTTCCAGCCCGCGGGTCTGCGAATTGGGCGAGTGCCCCCAGTAGAAGACTCCGCGCAGATTGGAGTCCTGGTCGATCAGCTCATTCTTCTCAAGCACGCCGTCAATCCAGCGCGACACCGTGATGCCGGGCTTGCTCATCATCGCGGGCGACGAGAAGCGGCCCTTGATCCACTCAAAGTCAACGCCCCAGACCTTGGCGAAATGCTTCCACGCGCCCTCCACGATGCCGAAGTAGCCCGGCAGCGAATCGGGGTTCGGGCCGACGTCGGTCGCGCCCTGCACGTTGTCGTGGCCGCGAAAGATGTTGGTGCCGCCGCCTGACTTGCCGACATTGCCCAGTGCGAGTTGCAGGATGCACGAGGCGCGCACCATCGCGTTGCCGATCGTGTGCTGCGTCTGACCCATGCACCAGACCAGCGTGCTCGGGCGGTTCTGGCTCATCAGCGTGGCCACCTGCAGCACCTGCGCCTCCTTGACCCCGCACGCCTCCTCGACCTTGTCCGGCGTCCACTTGGCCAGCACCTCTTCCTTCACCTTGTCCATGCCGTAGACGCGATCGTGAAGGTACTTCTTGTCTTCCCAGCCGTTCTTGAAGATGTGGTACAGCACGCCGAACAGGAACGGGATGTCCGAGCCGGAGCGGATCCGCACGTACTCGTCGGCCTTGGCAGCCGTGCGGGTGAAGCGCGGATCGACCACGATCATCCTGGTGCCGGTTTCCTTGGCATGGAGCATGTGCAGCAGACTCACCGGATGTGCCTCGGCCGCATTGGAGCCGATGTACATCGCGCACTTGCTGTTCTGCATGTCGTTGTACGAATTGGTCATGGCGCCATAACCCCAGGTGTTGGCGACGCCGGCCACGGTGGTCGAGTGGCAGATGCGGGCCTGGTGGTCGCAGTTGTTGGAGCCCCACAGGCTGACAAACTTGCGCATCAGGTAAGCCTGCTCGTTGTTGTGCTTGGAGGAGCCGATCCAGTAGATCGAGTCCGGCCCGCTGGCCTTGCGCAGGTCCGCCAGTTTGGCGCTGATCTCGGTCAGCGCCGTGTCCCAGCTGATGCGCAGGTACTTGCCATTGACCAGTTTCATCGGATAGCGCAGCCGGAACTCGCCGTGCCCGTGCTCGCGCAAGGCGGCGCCCTTGGCGCAGTGGGCGCCGAGGTTGATCGGGGAATCAAACACCGGTTCCTGTCGCACCCAGACACCGTTCTCGACCACCGCATCGACCGCGCAGCCGACCGAACAATGGGTGCACACGGTGCGCTTGATCTCGATCTTGCCATCACCCAGCGCCGCAGCGCCGGGCGCGGCGGCAGCCTTTCGGACCAGCGTCAGCTGCGAGGCCGCCATGCCGACGCCCACACCCAGGCCCGAACGCCGCAAAAAGGCGCGCCGGTCCATGGTGGGCAGGGCCTGCGACAGGCCGCGATGCAGACCGTGAACGAAGGAAGTGTGCGCGATCGGGCCCAGAGCGCCCGTCTTCTTGGTCAACAGCATGAAGTTCTCCTCGCAGGAATGAAGTCAGGAATCAGACCCGTGTTGTCTTGTAGTACTGCTTGACGTGATCACTCAGGCTGTAGCCACCCCCTCGTGCTGGGGCTGGCCTGGGCAATTCGGGCGCTGCGGCGGGCGCATGGGTACGGATCCAGCCGGCAGAAACTGCGGCTGTACCGGCAATGGAGGCAGACACAAAAAAACCGCGTCGTGACGCCTTGGGCTGCTTGTCTGGCATGCTGGTCTCCAACAGATGTAATTGAGCCCCCCTGGCGCGTAGTGTAGGCACAAGCGCGGCGCACCACAATGACATGCGGGCCCAAGTTTCCTAGGGATAAACCCGACTCAGCGCGGTCCACCCGGAGCCCGGACACAGCTTGCAGCCCTCAAGCCAGCATGTCAAACGCCTGCGCCTCGACCGCCATGAAGTGGCGCGTGAGAACTGCCAGCGCGCCATAGAAACGGGCCTTCGGGTGCGCCTCGATCGCCTCGCACAGCAACATCACCCAGGGCTGCAGATGATTTGAAAAAAACACGCGTTCGCGATTCAGATCAGCCGCTGCGCCATCATCCGCCGCAATCAGGTAGCGCATCACCTCGCACAGGCAGGCCAGGTGGTCCTCGCTCTCCGACATGCCCTCAGCGCGCGTTAGCTCAAGCCGTTCCAGATCAGCACGCAGCCGGGCCAGCGGCTTTTCGTTCAGGAAGCCGCTCAGGTAGTAGGAGGCGTAGAGGTAGACCTCTGGCTTGCCGATACCGCCAAACAAGGCGCTGTATTCGCTTTGCATGGCCTCGTCGGAGAGTTCCCGCGCCAGACCCACCAGGGCGCGCCAGGGCTCTTCGAGCACGGCGCCGGCCGCCGGTGCCTCGGTCGGTGCCACCCGCATCTGCGCCAGCAAGTCCGCCGAGGGCGGCGCGTAATACAGAAGGGCCAGCAGGCCATAAAGCTCGGCGCGGGCGGTTTCCTCGTCGGCGGCAGCGCCGGGCACGGGTTGCGGCAATCGGATCATGGTCAGAGCTCGGTAATTCTGGTTTCGCCGCGGTCCGAGTAGAGGTCGATGACCCGGCAGTCGCTGCACATCTTGAGCCGCTCCAGCGCAGCCCCCTGGAACGCGGCGTGGCTTCCCAGTTTGCCCACAATCGCCTGAACTGCCTTGAGCGTGCCAAACGGCCTGCCACACCGCACGCAGGCGTATGGCTGCATCTCGTTGAGCAGGACCGCGTCCCGGCGCGACGGGCTCAGGCTCAGGCGCGGCAGCAGCGCGAGCGCCTTCTCCGGGCAGGTCCTGACGCACAAGCCGCACTGCACGCAGTTCTTCTCGATAAAGCGCAGCTGCGGCGTCTGCGGGTTGTCCTGCAGGGCCGACACGGGGCAGGCACTGACGCAGCTCAGGCACAGGGTGCAGGCCTGCCTGTCGATGGCCAGAGCACCCAGCGGCGAAGCAGCCCCCGGCAGCGCGATGGCATCGGGTTTGAGCGGTGCCTGCCCGATCAGATGGTCGAGCGCCAGTTCCAGCGTGGCGCGCTTGTCCGACTGCACCGCGAAGCCGGCGCTGCGGCCGACGCACTGCGCCGGCGCCGCCTGCAGATCAGTGTCGAGTGCGGCCAGGTCGCGCGCGTCGCGTGCCTGCAGCAGACGAAAATGCTCGCCGCGGTAGCCCAGCCCGCTCAGGATCGCTTGCGCGATGGCCATCTGGCCGCGCAGCGCCTCGTGGTACTGCGGCGCCTCCTCATCGGTCAGCAAGACCCAGACCTGCGAGGCGCCGTAGGCGATGGCCGTCAGCCAGAGATCGAGCCCGAGCGAGGAGGTGTGCCACAGGGCCAGCGGCAGCACGCGCGCCGGCACGCCGCGCGTTGCCTGCTCGCTGCCGCGCCCGACCGCTTCGAGCTGCGCGGCGCGCCCCAGATCCTCCAGCAGTCGCGCCCCAGCCTGCTGGCTGTGCAGCAGCAGCGCAGCGCTCTTGCCGCCGCTGCGCGCGTAAGTGCCGAGCAGCGTCTTGAGCCTGACGCCCTGATCGGGCGCGCGCGGATAGGCATAGCTCAGGGCGCCGCTGGGGCACAGCGTCGTGCAGGTGCCGCAACCCACGCACAAGCTGAGGTTGACCTTGATCTGCTGAAATGAATGGGGCGCCCCGGCGGCACCGCGCTCGCTGCTGATGGCAGCGGCCGAGCAAATGTCGACGCAGGCGCGGCAGCCAATGATGTCGTTGCGGCTGTGGGCGCAGATCTGCTGCCGGTAGCCAAAGAACCGGGGCTTCTCGAACTCCCCGACCAGCGAGCGCAACTGCAGCAGCGCTCTGGCATCGCGGCCGTCCCAGCGCAAATAGCCCTGCGGCAGCGCATGCTGCGAAAAAGCCGGCGTCGCGCGCAGATCCAGAACCAGATCAAAGATTTCGCTCGAGGTTGCGGCAGTCCGGTTGAAGTCGATCGCGCCCGCAACCCGACACGCCTTGACGCAGGCGCGCTGCGAGGTGCAGGCACTCAGGTCGATCTGATAGTCCAGACCAATGGCGTCCTGCTGACAGGCCGCCACACAGGCGTTGCAGCGCGTGCACAGGTCCAGGTCGATCGGGTTGTTGCGCAGCCACCTGAGCTCGAAGGCACCGAGCCAGCCGCTGAGCGACTCTATCCTGCCGCCCAGCACCGGGTAACGCCGCTCCTGCAGGGCGGCGCCCGGTCCCGTCGCGTCGCCAGGACCCTGCGTGAACAGGGTGATGTCAAGCTCGTCGCCCAGCAGCTCGGCGGCGCGCTCGCCCGCACCGAGTTCGCCAATGATCAGCAAACGCCCCGCGCTCTGGTAGCTGACGGTCGCCACGGGCTCGGGCTGCGGCAACTTCGCGGCCGCCAGCAGCGCGGCAATCTTTGGGCTGGCCGCGCCCGCCTCGCTGCTCCAGCCGGCGGTCTCGCGGATGTTCACAAAACGCAGCGGCGCATAAGCCGCAGCGCCGGGCACGCCGCCACCCGGCTGCTGCGCCAGTTCGACAAACAGGCGCCTTTCCTGGGTGCATGCCACCAGCACCTCGTCACCTTTCTGCATGGCATGCACAAAAGCCCCGGCCTCGCGCCGGCACAGGGCCGAGTGCAGCGTCAGGTCTTCATTCAGCGCTGCGCCCAGGCTGCGCGCGTCCAGCGGCATCGTCTGGTTGCAATCGCAAATCAGTGTGGTCATGGTGGGTACCGGGTGCGGGGGACGGCTGATCGGCCAGAGGCTCGGGCTCAACGCGCTTATCTTCTTCCTCGAACAACTGGAGAAATTTTGCGCTGGCCATTTGCCGCAGCATCGACACAGGCAGGGGATCCGCTTGCGAATAATCGTCGATGTAAGTGTCGAGCCGGTCCATCACCTGGTAATGCGGATCGGCAAACAGCGTCTTCATTGCCGCGTTGCGCACTTCGGGCGCCACATCGCGCGCCACGAAGGGGGCGAAATCGGACTCGGACGTCAGGGCGCGGGCCTGTTCCAGCGTGAGCGCAGGCGCGGGCGCAGCGTGCGCCGCAGGCAAGGCAGCAGCGGCCGGTGCCTCGGGCTGCGGCTGCGCCATGGGCGGGGCGATCGCCGTGGCGGGCGGCTCGCGCAGGGTCTGCCCGGCGCGCTCTGCCTGCTTGCGCTGCGACCAGCGCGCCAGAAAACCCTCAGCCATGGGCGCTCCCCGCGCCAGAGGCGTCAGCGCCGGGTTCCTGGCCGCCGCTGCGCGGCGCCCCACTTTCGAACCGGTCCGCGAGCGGGCGAAAACTCTCGGGCCGCGCGCGTCGCTTGGGCTCGGCCACACGATGCTCGTTGGCAAATTCCTGCAGCCAGGCAAGCACCGGCGCCGGCGCAGCCACCTGCTCGACCGTCTCCTGCGCGTCGAGCCAGCGCCCGGCATCGACGTAGCTCAGGCTCACCGCCTCGGGTCGGGCGATCGGCTCCTCGGCGACGCTGGCGTGCTCTTCCATGCGCCACAGGACAAACCAGCAGGGCGCGCTGGTGCTGAGGTTGAGGTAATAGCCCTCGACGTCGTCCTTGAACAATTGCACCGTGTGGTCCGGGTGCAGCCAGCGCTCCTCACTCTCGCTGCGGTAGAGCAGGCGCGCCGCGCTGCCAAAACCGTCCTCGTGCGCCACCACGTCGGCCAGCACCCAGCGCCAGCTCTGCCAGCGGCTCATGGGTCCGGTGATGCGCTCGCGGCGCATCACGACGGCGACTTTGAGTTGCGGACGAGGGACGTTCATGACAAGCCGCAATGTAACGGATTCGCAGCGGGCCTGCGCCAGGCGCCAGCGCCAGGCTCACAAACTCATGGGGTTGGAGCGCCTGGGCGATGTGCTGCCGGCGCGGCGTAGCCCACCGTGGCAGCCGCGACGCCGCCGGCCTCGATGGCCACCGCGCAGTACTTGAGCTCCGGAATCTTTCCGACCGGATCGAGCGCGGCATTGGTCATCAGATTGGCCGCCGCCTCGTGGTAGGCAAAGGGGATGAACACCGCGCCTTGCGGCGTGCCGTCGTCGCGCCGCACATGAAGGCACACCTGACCGCGGCGCGAGCGCACCGTCACCAGCGCCCCCGGCAACACGCCGAGCGCGCGCAGATCGTCGCCGCAGAGCGAGGCCATGGCGATGGGCTCCAGCGCATCGAGCACGCGCGCGCGCCGCGTCATGCTGCCGGTGTGCCAGTGCTCGAGCTGGCGTCCGGTGATCAAGACAAACGGGTACTGCGCGTCGGGCTGCTCGCTGGCGCCGATCAAGGCGGTCGGCACCAGGTGCGCGCGGCCGTCGTCGGTGGCAAAGCGGTCCCTGAACAAAATGGCCTGACCCGCATCACCGGCCTTCGGGCAGGGATAGGTCACGGAGCCCTCGCGCTGCAGGCGCTGCCAGCTGATGCCGCCGATGGCGGCCTGCATCGCCTCGCGCATTTCCTCAAAGACGGCCGCCAGGCCCTCGTCCTCGCCGGGGTAATTCCAGTTCGGGGCGGCACCGGCGCCGCCCAGCGCAGCGTGGGCGCCGATTCGTTTTGCCATTTGCTGGATGATCCACAGGTCCGGCCGCGCCTGCCCCGGCGGCGCGATCGCCTGACGACCGAGTTGCAGCATGCGGTCGGTGTTGCTGACGGTCCCGGTCTTCTCGGGCCAGGCGCTCGCGGGCAGCACCACATCGGCCAGCCAGGCGGTCTCGGTCATGAAGATGTCCTGCACCACCAGGTGCGAGAGCGAGGCCAGGGCGCGGCGCGCATGGTTCAGATCGGGGTCGCTCATCGCCGGGTTCTCGCCCATGATGTACATGCCGCGCACCTTGTGCGGATCGCCCTCGTCGGCCAGCGCCTTGCGCATGATCTCGACCACCGTGTAGCCGCTCTGGTCGTCGAGCCGGCTGCCCCAGAACTGCTCGAACCAGGCGTGCGCTGCTGGGTTCGTCACGCGCTGGTAATTGGGAAACATCATCGGAATCAGGCCCGCATCGCTGGCGCCCTGCACATTGTTCTGCCCGCGCAGGGGATGCAGGCCGGAGCCCGGCTTGCCGACCTGCCCGCTCACCATGCACAGGGCGATCAGGGCGCGCACATTGTCGGTGCCGTGCACGTGCTGGCTGATGCCCATGCCCCAGAATATCATCGCCGCGCTGGCGCCGGCATAGGCGCGCGCGACCTCGCGGATGGTGACCGCCGCAATGCCGCAGACCGGCGCCATGGCCTCCGGGCTGAAATCGCGCACGCCCTCGCGAATCGCCTCAAAATTGGAGACCCGCGCGGCAATGAAAGCGGCGTCGGTCAGACCCTCTTCGATCACCGTATGAATCAAGGCGTTGATCAGGGCCACGTCGCTGTCGGCCCTGAAGCGCAGGCTGCGCCACGCATGGCGCGACAGATCGGTGCCGCGCGGATCGGCGACGACGAGCTTCAGGCCCCGCTGGACGGCGTTTTTTATCCAGCTGGCGGCCACCGGATGGTTGCCCGAGGTGTTGGAGCCAATCACCAGCACCAGCTCGGCATGCTCGACATCAGTGACCTGGTTGCTGACCGAGCCCGAGCCGACCCCCTCGAGCAGGGCCGCCACGCTGGAGGCGTGGCACAGCCGCGTGCAATGATCCACGTTGTTGGAGCCAAAGCCGGTGCGCACCAGTTTCTGAAACAGATAGGCCTCTTCGTTCGTGCCTTTGGCCGAGCCCAGCCCCGCCAGCGCCTTGGCGCCAAAGCCCTCGCGCAAACCGCGCAACCCGCCGGCGGCCAGCGCCAGTGCCTCGTCCCAGCTCGCCTCGCGAAACAGCGCCGACCAGTCGGCCGTGTCGCGGTTGAGCGCGTGCAGGGCGGCCGGATCCTTGGGCGCGCCGGTGCGCCGGATCAGCGGCACCGTCAGACGCTGCGGACTGTGCACGTAGTCAAAACCAAAGCGACCCTTGACGCACAGGCGACCCTGGTTGGCCGGCCCGTCGCGCCCCTGCACGCCGACGATTCTGTTGTCCTTCACCTCATAGCTGAGCAGGCAGCCGACGCCGCAGAAGGGACAGACCGAATCCACCACCCGGTCCACCTGCTGCGAGCCTACGCGTGACCTGGGCATCAGCGCGCCGGTCGGGCAGGCCTGCACGCACTCGCCGCAGGCCACGCAACTGCTGCTCGCCAGGCTGTCCTCGAGGTCGAACACGATCCGGCTGTGCGCGCCGCGACCGGCAACGCCGATCACATCGTTGACCTGCAGCTCGCGGCAAGCGCGCACGCAGCGCGTGCACTGGATGCAGGCGTCCAGATTGACGCTGATGGCCGGATGCGACTCGTCGCGGCGCGCACTCGGCGAGCGCTGCAACGCCTCAGGCGCGCGCCGCAGGGCCCTGAGTTCGGGTCGCAGCGTCACGTCCAGGCGCGTCGCCCAGTCACTGAGCTCGCCGTGCTGGCCCACCCGCCGCGGGTCATCGCTCGGCTCAGCATCGTGCCACTTGTAGCCGACATCAGGCAGGTCCGCCTGGAGCAGTTCCAGCACCATCTTCTGGCTCTTCCGGGCGCGCTCGCTGCGGCTGCGCACCTGCATGCCGACGGAGACGGCGCGACAGCAACTCGGCGCCAGAGTGCGCTCGCCCTCAATCTCCACGACGCAGGCGCGGCAGTTGCCGTCGGCCCGCAGGCCGTCCTTGTGGCACAGGTGCGGGATATCGACGCCGTGACGCCGGGCCGCAGCGAGGATGCTCTCGCCTTCGAACGCCTCGATGGTCTGCTGATCGAGCCTGAACTCGATCTTGCCGCGCGCCATGTCAGGGCCTTGGCTCGAGGCGCTCATTCACGTGATCTCCTGCGGGAAATACTCTTTCACGCAGCGCACCGGGTTGGGCGCCGCCTGACCCAGCCCGCAGATCGAGGCATCGCCCATGACCGCGCACAGGTCCTCCAGCGTCGCCGTGTCCCAGACCGGCGCCGCCATCAGCGCGGCCGCCTTGGCGGTGCCAACGCGACACGGCGTGCACTGACCGCAGCTCTCGGCCGCGAAAAATTTCATGGCGTTCAAGGCCGCATCGCGCGCCCGGTCATGCTGGCTCAGCACCACCACCGCGGCCGAGCCGATGAAGCAGCCGTAGGGCTGCAAGGTGTCGAAGTCAAGCGGAACCTGGTTCAGTCGGGCCGGCAGGATCCCTCCCGACGCACCGCCCGGCAGGTAGGCGTAAAGCGTGTGGCCGTCGGCCATGCCGCCGCAATGCTCATCCACCAGCTCCTGCAGCGTGATGCCGGCCGGCGCCAGTTTGACACCGGGCTGCTTGACGCGGCCACTGACGCTGAAGGAGCGCAACCCATGGCGCCCGTGGCGGCCGAAGGCGCTGAACCACTGCGGACCTTTTTCAAGGATCTCACGCACCCAGTACAGCGTCTCGAAATTGTGTTCCAGCGTCGGCTGGCCGAACAGGCCGGCCTGCGCGATGTAGGGCGGGCGCAGGCGCGGTTCGCCGCGCTTGCCCTCGATGCTTTCGATCATGGCCGATTCTTCGCCGCACACATAGGCGCCCGCGCCACGTCGCAGTTCGATCTGCGGCAGCGGGCACGGCGGATCGGACTGCAGCGCCTCGATCTCGCGCCGCAGCATCGCGCGCGCGGCGTGGTACTCGTCGCGCAGGTAGATGTAGCAGGCCTCGGTGCCTGCGACCTGGGCCGCGATCAGCATGCCTTCAAGAAAGCGGTGCGGATCGCGCTCGAGGTAGCTGCGGTCCTTGAAGGTGCCCGGCTCGCCCTCGTCGATATTGACCGCCATGACGCGCGGGCCGTCCTGCGCGCGCACGATCCGCCACTTGCGCCCGGCCGGAAAGCCGGCGCCGCCGAGGCCGCGCAGGCCCGAGTTCTCCATGGCAAGCAGCACATCCTCCGCCGCTTCCTCACCGTTGACGACCGCCGCGGCCAATGCATAGCCGCCCTGGCGGCGGTAGTCCTGATACGAAATCAGATCGGCATCCACCGCCATGGCATTGACCGGGCCGTCGGCCCGCCGCAGTTCGGCCTTCAGCGCCGCCCGCACAACCTGAGCGCTGGCATGCGGCACTGCACGCTGACCCACCAGGACGGCGGGCGCCTGCTCGCAGCGGCCGATGCAGGGCGCGACCAGCAGTCGCACGCCCTCGCCGCTCGCCTCAGCCAGTTCCGACAGAAGCGCGGCCGAGCCGGCCATCGCGCAACTCTGGCCATCGCAGACCCGCAGCGTCAGCGCTGGCGCGGTCTGCTCGTCGGACAGGATCTCGAAGTGATGATAAAAGGTCGCAACCTCGTAGACCTCGGCCATCGCCAGCCTCATGTCGTCGGCCAGCGCCACCAGATGACGCTCAAACAGCCCGCGATAGTGGTCGTTGAGCCGATGCAGGTGTTCAATCAGGAGGTCGCGCCGATGTCCGCCGGGGGGCGGCGCGCCAATCAAGGCCCGCACATCCTGCCGCGCACCCGGGTCGGCCTGGCGGCCCTTGAGCTGCGACAAGCGCTGCGCCGGAGCAGGACTGACGGTGGCCACCGCGCAAGCCCCGCTCAGGTGTCTTTCGAGATCTTGATCGAGGGGAACTTGGCCGAGAAATCCCGGTTCTTGGCGGCGATCGAGACCGCCACCTGGCGCGCCACGGCCTTGTAGATGCCGGCCAGTTCGCTGTCGGGGTCGGACACCACGGTCGGCTTGCCGCTGTCGGCCTGCAGCCGGATCTGCATGTCCAGCGGCAGGGCGCCGAGATAGTCCATGCCGTATTCAGCGGCCATCTTCTTGCCGCCATCGGCGCCAAAAATATGCTCCACGTGCCCGCAGTTGCTGCACACGTGCACCGCCATGTTTTCCACAATACCGAGGATCGGCACACCGACCTTCTCGAACATCTTGATGCCCTTCCTGGCATCGAGCAGCGCGATGTCCTGCGGCGTGGTCACCACCACGGCGCCGGTCATGGGCACGCGCTGCGACAGGGTCAGTTGGATGTCGCCGGTACCCGGGGGCATGTCGACCACCAGATAGTCGAGGTCGCGCCAGTTGGTCTGGCGCAGCAACTGCTCGAGCGCCTGCGTCGCCATCGGCCCGCGCCAGATCATGGCCTCGTCCTGCGCCACCAGAAAGCCGATGGACATGACCTGCACGCCATAATTTTCCAGCGGTTCCATGGTCTGGCCGTCGATGCTCTCTGGCCGCCCCTGGACACCCATCATCATCGGCACGCTGGGGCCGTAGATATCGGCGTCCAGCAGTCCGACACTGGCGCCCTCGGCCGCCAGCGCCAGGGCCAGATTGACCGCGGTCGTGCTCTTGCCAACGCCGCCCTTGCCGGAGGCCACCGCCACGATGTTCCTGACCTTGGGCAGCAACTGGACGCCGCGCTGCACCGCATGCGCCGCAATTTTTGTGCTGATATTGACCGACACGTTGCCGACGCCCGGCACCATCCTGGCGGCCGCGATCAGCGCCGTGCGAAAACCCTGCGCCTGGCTCTTGGCCGGATAACCGAGTTCGACGTCGAACGCCACGTCAGCGTCGCTGACGGTCAGATTCTTGATGGTCTTGGAGGCGACAAAGTCGCGCCCCGTGTTCGGATCGATCACGCTCTTGAGCGCGTCCATCACCTGCTGTGCTGTCACTGTCATTGATTACTCCTGAAGGGCTGTAGTCTAGCGAAGAAAAACCGGCCCCGGATTGACAGAGGATAATGATTTCATGACAAATTACTGTCCTGCAACGCCGGCCGCCGGGCTGCTGCTCAGTGGCGGCGGGGCGCGCGCGGCCTACCAGGTCGGGGTGCTGGAGGCGATTGCCGACATCCGCAAGGCCTGCGGTGCGCTGGATCAGCCCAACCCCTTCCCGATCATCACCGGCACCTCGGCCGGCGCCATCAACGCCTCGGCCCTGGCCTGCGGCGCCGATGATTTTGATGCTGCGGTGCGCCGCATCGTCGAGGTCTGGCGCGACATTCATGCGGACCAGGTCTACCGGGCGGACTCCCTGAGCATGCTGCGCTCCGGCGCGATCCTGATGACCCTTCTCTCGCTGGGCTGGCTGATCGCCAAATGGCGGCACATGAAGCCGCGCTCGCTGCTCAACAACGCGCCGGCGCTCGACTTGCTGCAGCGCATCGTGCCGCTCGAGCGCCTGCCTGAACTGATCCGCCAGGGCCATGTGCAGGCCTTGGCGGTCACCGCCTCGAGCTACAGTTCGGGCGAGCACATCACATTTTTCGAAGGTGCGGCGCGCCTCAAGCCCTGGGTGCGCTCGCAGCGGCGCTCGGTGCGCGACCGCATCACCCATGAGCACCTGCTGGCCTCGTCGGCCATTCCCTTTGTCTTTCCGGCCAAGGCGCTGCAGATCGACGCCCACGCCGAGTACTTTGGCGATGGCACGATGCGCCAGACAGCGCCGGTGGCTGCGGCCATTCACCTGGGTGCGACCCGGATCCTGGTGGTTGGCGCCGGGCGCATGGCAGAGCCCAGAGGCCAGGGCAACCCTGACAACACGCACAGCTATCCCTCGCTGGCGCAGATTGCCGGCCATGCCCTGTCGAGCATCTTTCTGGACGCGCTGGCGGTCGACGTGGAGCGCATGCGCCGCATCAACCACACGCTCTCGCTGGTGCCGGCCGAGGCGCGCGGACACAGCACGCTGCGCCAGGTCGAACTGCTGCTGATCTCGCCCTCGGAGCGACTCGACACCATCGCCGGGCGCCATGTGGGCGACCTGCCGCCGGCCGTGCGCACCATGCTGGGCGGCGTCGGCGTGTCGGCCAAAGACACCGACCTGAAAGGCTCGGCGCTGGCCAGCTACCTGCTGTTCGAATCAAGCTACACGCGCGAGTTGATGGCGTTGGGCTATGCCGACGCGCAAAGGCAGCGCGCTGAAATCTGCAGGTTTTTTTCCTGGACTGATCCCGCAGCCGCCAGCAGCGCGCCTGCCGCGCCCGGCAAACAGCCGGCAGTGGAGCGTCGGCTCGACCCGCTGCGCCCGCGCTAGGGCGCGGTGTCCCGGTAGCTTGCCGCCAGCGCTGCGCTGTGCCGCGCCAGCAGGGCGCTATCCAGACCGACTGCCAC
>CAIMBE010000166.1 GCA_903839085.1 uncultured beta proteobacterium
CACGGCCGCAGGCGCGGCGGCTTGTGCCTGCACCAGGCCCGGGCTGAGCGTGAGCAGCAGGCCCAGCGCGCAGGCGCAGCTTGCCAGGGTTCGGGTTAGCTTGGTTTGCACTGTGTTTCCTTTGACTGAGGGGGAGGGGGCGTCACCCTAATCATCCCAAGGGTGCCGGCACCCTTGGACGCCAAGTGGCGCAGTATAGGTGCATTTGAGCCAGGAGTCGCGCGCTTGCCGGAAACAGCCCATCGTCAATTCGAAGTCATGGAATGTCTGCTTGAGAGGGGGCCGACTGCCCCGGCCGCGGCGTTCGGGCCTTACTTGTCCGGAATCACGGCATCGGCAAGCGCCCCTGCTGCCTTGACGGTCGCCTTGACGCCGGTCGCGACGACGGTGACGGCAGCGTCGGCAACCGCGATCACGGCGCACCCGCCCATGCTTGTCACGAGGATGCAAAGAAGCAGGATTCGGGGCAGTGTCATGGTCGGCGGCCGATCAAAGTGGCTGAAAGACAAGAGACGGGTTCCGTGCTGCAATTCGACTTTTCAGACATCGGACAACGGCATTGTCACAGAATCTGCAAGCGTGTGGAGAAAACGCAGGCAAGATCGGGTTGCACAGCGGCGGTTTTGATGGAATGCAATAAAGTTTCACTTGCCTTGGTCGGCAGTGTCGCTGGGCAGCGTGAATATTTCACAACGGAGAAGCTGAATGGGTCGCTGGCTGGACATGATTGCCTCACGACAATTGGCGCGACGTATCGCACTGGATGCCGGCATGCACGCCCTGGCCGGCATGGTCGACTTGCTGCCAGGCATGAAACGGCGCATGGCAGACTGTCGCCTGTTTGAAGATATCGAATACGCCCGTCATGGCCGCAGCCCATTGCGTCTTGACATCCTGCAACCGACCGGTCCGGGGCCGCATCCAGTGCTGGTCTACCTGCACGGGGGCGGTTTCGCCATTGGATCCAAGCGCACGCACCGGGCGCTGGCTGCTGCCTATGCGTCACAGGGGTATCTGGTGTGCAATGTCGATTACAGGCTGGCGCCAAAGTATCCGTTTCCGGCAGCGCTTGAGGATGCCTGTGCCGCCTGGCTGTGGATGGCAGACCATGTCGTCGACTATGAAGGCGACCCGCTGCGCGCGGGTCTGGCAGGCGAATCTGCCGGCGCCAATCTCGCGCTCGCGGTCACGCTGGCCTGCTGCACGCCACGACCCGAACCATTTGCGAGGCCGCTTTTCGAGCGCGCCCTGCGCCCGCGCGCCGCGCTGCTTTATTGCGGCTTTCTGCAGACCAGCATGCCCGAGCGCCATCAACGCTCGGGTATGTCGGAATTCGCGGCCGGCATTGCGACCGATGCGGCACGCTCTTACCTTGGAAAATTCGCCAGCCACCCGTCTTCTGCGCAAGCACTGGCTGACCCGCTGTGCATCTTGGAAGACATCCGGGCGGAACCCGGCCTGCCGCCCATGTTCATTGCGGCCGGACTTGACGACCCGGTCGTAACAGACTCCGAGCGGCTCGAACGTGCCTTGCGACGGATCAGCTCCCCTTGCAGTGCCCACTATTACCCGGGCGAGAACCATGCCTTTCACATCATGTTCTGGCGAGCCCGGGCGCTTCAATGCTGGCGTGACAGTTTTGAATTTCTTCGGCGATGGCTGCCGGTTCAGGCACAGCCAGAATAGCTGGCAGCAGTTCGTGGTTTGAGGCTGGCGCAACGAACAATTGGCCATAGGCCGGAAGCAGCTACCCCGACTTGACCTCCTTCGCACCGGTCTTGGTTTGCCGGCCGAAGAAAACGGGGTGGACGCGTTGAACCGTCGGTCCATTGAAATCCCATGTCATGCATTTGCCAACGTAGTGCGGCGGGCCTTGCACAGGATCGCCAGTCGGTTCCTCCGGAATTGTCTGGAAAGCGACCGTCGCCATGTTGAACAGAAGTTCCCGCAAGTGGGCGCAGCCCCGAATGCCTCCCAGATTGCGCTCGATGGCTTGCCGCCATCCCGGCCCCACCGTGCAACCGATCATCATCTGCATCGGTGCTTGCACCAGCGGGCATTCGGGGTGCGGCACGTCATCCATGGCGACGGCGATTTCGCGCACCACCAGCGCGTCGTCAATCGTGAGCCTTATCGTCATGTTGTGGATCAACTCCCCGGGCTGCCAGACCCCAACTCGGGGAATATCAAGGACCTGGGGCTTTGTGTCGCGCATTTCAGCTTCGATATCCCACAGGCTGTCATCTCGAAGGTAGCCGCGGAACACGACGCTACGGTCATGCAGGCGGGTTCTTGGTTGGTGTGGTGGCAATGGCAATTGAAGATCTCTTGTGAAAGTGAACAGGAGCGACTTTAGCCCCTTTCAATGAAAAAGGTCCCCAAGAATTTCTCCTTGGAGACCTTTGTCAGACCTCATGGTCGGAATGAGAGGATTCGAACCTCCGACCCCTTCGTCCCGAACGAAGTGCGCTACCAGGCTGCGCCACATTCCGAATACTTGCTAGCGCTCAATGCGTGAATTTTAACCCAAGGGAAGCACGCAGTGGATTGACCTGGCGATTTGGTGCGGCATCAGGGACGACCAACGCCGTATTTCAAATTTTGCCGGGCGACGGCGAGTTCGTCATCGGTAAATAGAGGCTTGAATTTGGTCTGCAAAGCGACGCTCTCCAGCGACAGGTCCAGTCGGGAGGCATTCACCAGATTGGCAAAGCCCGCGGACATCTTTCCAGACTGAAGCAAACGTTTCGTGGTCTCAAGGTGCCCGTACTTGACCAACATGATCCGCAGATCAGGGGCCTTTACTCCGCAAATCTTTTCTGCCTCCGAAACAGCATGTTCAACCGCGTTGGCAAAGTCCTGCTTAATTCCCATTGCAATCGGTTCCCCGTCCTGATCGGGCGCTATAAAGTTGACGCGATGAGTGCCATCACGGGCGCCCCCATGCACTCACGACTGGCGCTCGAGCAGCTGCGCGGCCAGTTGCACAAGGCAGTCCGTGTGTGGGCCCGCCGGGAACAGCTGGGCCGCAGCGATTGCTCGCTGTGCCTCATGCCTGGCGGCCAGGCGGGCAACGTCCAGCGCGCCGGTTGATCTGACGATCTGGACAACTTCATCGAGCATCGCAACGCCGCCAGTCTCAATGGCCACCCTGACGGTGTCCCGCTGCGCCGAAGTTCCGCGCTGCATGGCCGCAATCAGGGGCAGCGTTGCCTTGCCCTCGCGCAAATCGTCGCCTACGTTTTTTCCCATGACAGCCGCTTCGCCGGTGTAGTCAAGGACGTCATCAATGACCTGGAAGGCGGTGCCGATTGCCTGCCCATAGTCAGCGCAAAGTTCTTCCATCTCCGGCGCGCTTTCTGAGAGGATCGCGCCAACCCGGGCGCTGGCCTCGAATAATTTGGCGGTCTTGGAGCGGATCACCTGGATGTATCCGCTCTCATCGAGCGCCGGATTGTGCATGTTCATCAGCTGCATCACCTCGCCCTCGGCGATGACATTGGTGGCATCGGCCAGCACCTCCATGACCCGCATGCTCTGTGCGTCAACCATCATCTGAAAGGCGCGCGAATACAGGAAATCACCGACCAGCACGCTGGCCGGGTTGCCGAAAGTTTCATTGGCAGTTGCATTGCCGCGGCGCATGGCCGAATCATCGACCACATCGTCATGCAACAAGGTCGCGGTATGGATGAACTCCACCACGGCCGCCAGATTGAAGCGTTGTTTGCCGCGATAGCCCAGGGCGCCACAGACCAGCAGCATCAGGGCGGGCCGCAGGCGTTTGCCACCCGCTGCGATGATGTAGCGCGAAACCTGGCCGATCAGCGGTACGCCCGAACTTAGTCGCTGGGCGATGACACGATCAACTTCACGCATGTCCTGCGCAATGATGGACAGGTCGGCAACGGTGCTGGATGAGGTGACTTGCAAGGCGTTCAAGAAGTTGTTTGATCAGATTATAGGAAGCGGGGAGCGATGAAATTGAAGGCTGGTCCGAGGTCGGATCAAAATTCGTCACTATGTTATAGTACCGGGCTCTGTGAAAATCCGTTCCCAGAGCAAATATGAAGAGGTCAACATGTACGCGGTCATAAAAACCGGCGGCAAGCAATATCGCGTTGCAGCCGGCGAAAAAATTAAAGTAGAACAGATTGCTGCGGACGTAGGCCAAGAGATTGTGTTCGACCAGGTTTTGGCAGTCGGAAACGGCGCCGAACTGAAGGTGGGTACTCCCTTGGTGTCCGGCGCAACGGTGAGTGTCACGGTAGTGGCTCACGGCAAGCACGACAAGGTAAGCATCTTCAAGATGCGCCGTCGCAAGCATTACCAGAAACGTCAAGGGCATCGTCAACAGTTCACTGAACTGCTGGTTGGTGTGATTTCATCCTGATAACTTGCGGGGCGGGCATTTAGCTCTGCCCTCAACTGACTAGAGAAGATCATGGCACAGAAAAAAGGCGGCGGCTCTACGCGAAACGGGCGCGATTCGATGCCCAAAATGCTCGGCGTGAAGAAGTTCGGTGGTGAACTGATCAGCGCTGGTTCGATCATCGTCCGCCAGCGCGGCACCAAGTTTCATCCTGGCAGCAACGTTGGCATTGGCAAGGATCACACGCTCTTTGCGCTGGTTGACGGCAATGTCCTGTTTGCGACCAAAGGCGCGTTGAACAAGCAGACGGTGAGCGTTATCGCTGCATAATTTGCCGGGGACTCCCAATTGAAACCCTGCGCACTGCGCGGGGTTTTTCGTTTATATAGCCTTGAATCATGAAGTTCGTTGACGAAGCCTACATTGATGTCTCTGCCGGAGACGGTGGCGCTGGCTGTGTCTCGTTTCGGCATGAAAAATACAAAGAGTTCGGTGGCCCCAATGGGGGCGACGGCGGGCGCGGCGGTCATGTCTTTGCGGTGGCCGATCCCAACCTCAATACGCTGGTGGATTTTCGTTTTTCCAGAAGGCACGATGCCCGGCGTGGTGGCCACGGCATGGGGTCCGACATGTTCGGCGCTGCCGGTGACGATATCACGCTGAAAATGCCCGTCGGCACGATCATCTCGGACGCGGAGACTGGCGAGGTGCTGTTCGAACTGCTGACGCCCGGCGAGATCATCACGGTTGCCAAAGGGGGTGATGGCGGCTTTGGCAACATGCGATTCAAGAGCGCCATCAACCGCGCGCCACGGCAAAAAACACCGGGCTGGCCCGGGGAAAAGCGCAATCTCAAGCTTGAACTGAAGGTCTTGGCTGACGTCGGCCTGCTGGGTTTGCCCAATGCCGGCAAATCGACCCTGATCTCGGCCATCTCCAACGCGCGACCGCGCATCGCCGATTATCCTTTCACGACGCTGCATCCGAATCTGGGCGTTGTGCGAGTCGGACCGGAGCAGAGCTTTGTCGTCGCCGATTTGCCCGGACTGATTGAAGGAGCGGCCGAAGGCGCCGGTTTGGGACACCTGTTTCTGCGTCACTTGCAGCGCACGCGGCTGCTGCTGCACGTGATCGACATGGCTCCCTTTGACGACGCGGTTGATATCGTGGCGCAGGCCAAGGCGATTGTGAATGAGCTCAAGAAATACGATCCCGCCCTCTATGCCAAACCGCGCTGGCTGGTCCTCAACAAACTCGACATGGTGCCGCTCAGCGAGCGTGCTGGGCTGGTCAAGGACTTTGTCAAGCGCCTCAAGTTCAAGGGACCGGTTTTCGAGATTTCGGCCCTGACGCGCGAAGGGTGCGAGTCGATGGTCAAGACGATTTACCAGCATGTGAAGGCGCAGCAGAAGGCAGAGCAGAACCCCGAGGCGGTGGACCCGCGCTTTGCGATTGACTCAGAATGAAGGCTCGAGGCCATTGATTTGACAGCGCCGCACGCCTGATCCGGGCGTGAAAGGCAAGAATGATTATGAAAAATTCGTCGTCCGTGCTACGCGATGCCAGGCGCATCGTTATCAAAGTAGGCTCCAGCCTGGTGACCGACGAGGGGCGCGGGCTGGATGAGGCAGCCATCGGCGAATGGTGCCGCCAGATGGCCTTGCTGGTGCAAGACCAGCGCGAGGTCATCATGGTTTCCAGCGGTGCCATTGCCGAGGGCATGAAGCGCCTGGGCTGGTCGCATCGACCGCACGAAGTACATGAGTTGCAGGCCGCCGCCGCTGTCGGGCAGATGGGCCTGGCCCAGGTGTACGAGAGCAAACTGCGGGAAAACGGCCTGCGCAGCGCGCAGGTTCTGCTGACGCACGCCGATCTGGCAGATCGTGAACGCTACCTCAACGCGCGCTCGACCCTGCTGACGCTGCTCAAACTTGGGGTTGTGCCGGTCATCAATGAAAACGACACGGTGGTCAACGACGAGATCAAGTTTGGCGACAACGATACGCTGGGTGCGCTGGTCGCCAACCTGGTCGAGGCCGATGCCCTGGTGATTCTGACCGACCAGAATGGCCTGTACGACGCCGATCCACGCAAGGAGCCTGCCGCACGGCTGGTGCATCAGGCCAGGGCAGGGGACGCATCGCTGGAACTGATGGCAGGCGGCGCTGGTTCGAGCCTTGGGCGCGGCGGCATGATCACCAAGATACTGGCGGCCAAGAGGGCGGCCGGCTCGGGCGCCTCGACCGTGATCGCCTGGGGACGCGAGCCTGATGTGCTGCTGCGACTGGGTCGCGGCGAGTCAATCGGCACGCTGCTGCTGGCACAGACGCAGAAGACCCAGGCGCGCAAGCAGTGGATTGCAGATCACCTTCAGTTGCGAGGCTCGGTGACCGTCGATGCGGGTGCCGCGTCGAAACTGCGTGCAGAAGGGAAAAGCCTGCTGCCGATCGGCATGACCGCAGTGGAGGGAGATTTTTCGCGCGGTGACGTGATTGCCATCCGCGACTCGGGCGGGGTTGAGATGGCACGCGGATTGGCCAACTACGCCAGCGCCGAGGCGCGCCTGATCTGTCGCAAGCCGTCCGGCGAATTTGAAAGGCTCCTGGGTTATGCGGCGGAGCCTGAGATGGTGCATCGGGACAATCTTGTGCTGACCCGCTGAAGCAGGACCGGCCCCGAAGCACTCAGGCGTCAGGGGTTTTTTCCGCGTGCTGCGCGCAGGAATTGGTTTGTGGATCAGGTTCGAAGGTCCCGCCCGGGGGTAACTCGAAGTTGGCTCCTGCGACACCCTCCTGTTCGGATCCCGCGTCGGACTCGTGCGGTCGCATTCCCTGGCGCAGGAAACGGTTTCTGTATTCGTTGCGCGGCAGATGGCGTGCCAGTTCAGTCAGGGCCATTTCATAGACGCCGCGTTTGAACTCGACCACCGCGTCCAGCGGCACCCAATAGTCGTTCCAGCGCCAGGCGTCGAACTCCGGATGGTCGGTGGCGCGCAGGTTCAAATCCCAGTCGTTACCCAGCAGTTGCAACAGGAACCAGATCTGTTTCTGGCCTTTGTAATGGCCGCGCGCATCACGGCGAATATATCTGTCCGGCACCTCATAGCGCAACCAGTCTCGGGTACGGGCCAATATGCGAATATGCTCACGATGGAGCCCGACTTCCTCGTGCAGTTCGCGGACCATCGCCTGTTCAGGGGTTTCCCCCCGGTCAATGCCACCCTGCGGAAACTGCCACGAGTGCGTACGTATTCGCTTGCCCCAGAAGACCTGATTTTTCTGGTTGAGCAGGATGATGCCGACATTGGGCCGAAAGCCGTCCCGGTCAAGCATAATCAAACCCCAATTCTTAAACTGCTTCCATTATGCACAGCAAGCGCTGCGTATCAAGGGGCGCAGCCCTTAGTATTTTCAAAGTTCCGCCATGAAAGCTTCTCAATTCTTCATCTCAACCCTCAAGGAAGCGCCTGCGGATGCCGAGGTGGTCAGCCATAAGCTGATGATGCGCGCCGGCATGATCAAGAAACTTGGCGCCGGTATCTACACGCTGATGCCCCTGGGTTTGCGTGTCGTCCGAAAAATCGAAGCCATTGTGCGCGAGGAGATGAATCGTTCCGGGGCGGTGGAGTTGAGCATGCCGGTGGTGCAACCGGCCGAGCTTTGGCAGGAGACCGGACGCTTTGAGACCAACGGTCCGGAACTGCTGCGCATCAAGGATCGTCATGATCGTGATTTTGTGATCCAGCCGACCAGCGAGGAGGTGGTGACCGATATCGCTCGACAGGAGATCCGAAGTTACAAACAACTGCCAAGAAATTTCTACCAGATTCAGACCAAGTTCCGCGATGAGCGCCGGCCCCGCTTTGGTCTGATGCGTGGCCGTGAGTTCATCATGAAGGACGCCTACAGCTTTGACCGCGACCAGCCCAGTGCCAAGGCCAGTTACGAAGTCATGGCGGCTGCCTACCGTCGCATCTTTGACCGTTTTGGTTTGAGTTATCGCGCGGTGGCCGCTGACAGCGGCGCCATTGGCGGTGATTTAAGTGAGGAATTTCAGGTGATCGCAGCCACCGGCGAGGACGCTATCGTGTACTGCCCCGGCAGCGACTACGCTGCCAACATGGAAAAGGCGCAGGCGCAGGCTCCCACGGGCCCCCGGCCATCCCCGGCCAGGGCCCTCGCCACGACCGCGACCCCGGGTAAAAGCACCTGCGCCGACGTGGCCGATCTGCTGGGTGTGCCCCTGCAGACCACGGTGAAGTCGCTGGTTCTGGCGATCGATGAGAGTGACGAGGCGGGGCGGCTTGTTCAGACCGAAATCTGGCTTTTGCTGCTGCGCGGTGACCATGATATGAATGAGGTCAAGGTCGGCAAGCTGGCTGGCCTGGGCAATTACCGTTTTGCGACGGTACCCGAAATCGAGGATCATTTTGGCTGCAAGCCAGGCTATCTGGGTCCGATTGGATTGAAAAAGCCGGTGCATATTCTGGTGGACCGCGATGTTGCCGTCATGAGCGACTGGATTTGCGGCGCCAACCAGGAAGACTTTCACCTGACGGGCGTGAACTGGGGCCGCGACTTGCCCGAACCGATCCGTGTGGCTGACCTGCGCAACGTGGTGGCCGGCGATGCGTCACCCGATGGCCGCGGTCCGCTGGCGATCGAGCGCGGGATTGAAATTGGACACGTGTTCTACCTTGGCACCAAATACAGCAAGGCCATGAATGCCACTTTTCTTGACGTCAACGGCAAACCGCAGTTCATGGAAATGGGCTGCTACGGTATTGGCATCACGCGACTTCCGGCTGCGGCGATCGAGCAAAACCATGATGAGCGCGGCATCATCTGGCCCGATGCGCTGGCGCCGTTTACCGTGGTCTTGTGTCCGATCAGCCCGGACCGCTTCCCTGGTGTGGCTGAGGCGGCCGACCAATTGCACGCGCAACTGCAGGCGGCCGGGGTGGACGTGATGCTGGACGACCGCGCCGAGCGCCCTGGCGCGATGTTTGCAGACTGGGAACTGATCGGCGTGCCGCACCGCATCACGATCGGGGATCGAGGCTTGAAGGCAGGCGAGGTCGAGTACCAGCACCGTCGCGACGCCGCTGCCACGGTGGTGCCCGTGACTGAGATATTTCATTTCCTTCAGGCCAGATTAAAGGTCTGAAGCTGCCCGGCATGATCAGCAGGCGAACCGGCGTCCTGTCAGTGCTGACGGGGCTGGCCCTGCTCTTTCATGAGTCGACGCTGGCAGGCGCGCAGATCGAGGAACCGCTGGTGGATGCCGTGCGATCGGCACTGACATCGGCGGTGTCCAACAGCGCGCCGCCGGTGCCGGAGTTCGCGGATACGCAATCGCGCCTGGCCTACCTTCGCTGGCTCGGGCGCATGAGCGAGCGCCTGAAGCGACAAAAACCGGACTGGAATGTTCGCCGGGAATTTCTGCAGACGCTCTGGTATGAGAGCAGGCGAGCCGGTCTGGAGCCGGCATTGGTGCTGGCGCTGGTTCAGGTTGAGAGCAACTTCAGAAAATTCGCCGTCAGCAGCGTTGGTGCGCGCGGCTACATGCAGGTCATGCCGTTCTGGACGCGGCTTCTGGGCGATGGTGACGCCGCCAAGCTATTCCACATGCAGACCAATCTGCGTTTCGGCTGTGTCATCCTGCGCCACTATCTGGACCGGGAGCAGGGCGACCTGTTCCTGGCGCTGGGACGCTACAACGGTTCGCGCGGGAAGACGCCGTATCCGAACGCGGTGCTCGGTGCCAGGAAACATTGGGAACTCTGATTCCAGGCCGGGCAGACCAGGCAGCCCGAGACAATGCGCCCGTTCCTTAGTTGATCAGTTTCTGCAATTCTCCGCTTTCGTACATCTCGAGCATGATGTCAGAGCCGCCAATGAATTCGCCCTTGATGTAGAGTTGGGGAACGGTGGGCCAATTGCTGTACTGCTTGATGCCCGAGCGAATCGCCTCGTCCTCAAGGACGTTCATCGTCTTCAGCGTCTTGAGATCGACGCCACAGGCCTGCAGAATCTGAATCGCACGCCCCGAAAAACCGCACTGCGGAAAATTGGCGTTGCCTTTCATGAAGAGCACCACCGGGTTTGACTTGACCAGTTCATCGATGCGCTGTTGTGTATCGCTCATATTTCAAATTCCTTCTGCGTTAATGGCCCCATTATTCCATCTTGGGCGCGCATGTGTCGAGGGCGCCGTCGCTTGTCCTTTTTCTTGCGCCGGACGCATCACCTAAACTTGCCCCCATGACGAATGGGCTGCTGGTGCTGGGCTATGAATCTTCATGCGATGAAACCGGTGTGGCGCTGGTGCTGACGCGGGGGGATGACCTGCCGCTGCTGCTTGCACATGCGCTGCATAGCCAGATCGAAATGCATCAGGCTTATGGCGGCGTGGTGCCGGAACTGGCCAGCCGCGATCACATCCGCCGGGTGCTGCCACTGACGCAGCAGGTCCTGTCCGAGGCCGGTCGCGTTCTGGCCGAGGTGGACGTGGTGGCGTTTACGCGCGGCCCAGGTCTGGCCGGAGCCTTGCTGGTGGGCTCCGGGGTCGCCTGCGCGCTGGCGGCGGCCCTTCGCAGGCCGGTGCTGGGGGTGCATCATCTCGAAGGCCATTTGCTGTCGCCGTTCCTGAGCGCCGATCCGCCCGAATTCCCGTTCGTCGCGTTGCTCGTGTCTGGCGGGCACACCCAGTTGATGCGGGTCGATGGCGTTGGACGCTACGCCTTGCTGGGTGAAACGATTGATGATGCCGCGGGCGAGGCCTTTGACAAGTCCGCCAAGTTGCTGGGGCTGCCCTATCCGGGTGGAGCCGCACTGGCACGACTGGCCGAGCGGGGCAATCCAGCGGCTTTCAGTCTGCCGCGACCCCTGCTGAGAAGCGGCAACCTTGATTTCTCCTTTGCCGGTCTGAAAACGGCGGTCATGCTGCAGGCAAGAAAATTGGCGCACGGCTCGAACTGCGCAGTCGAGGCCCTGCCTGCCGATGTGCTGGCGGATCTGGCGGCAGCCACGCAGGCAGCCATTGTCGAAGTGCTTGTGAAGAAGGCCTTGGCGGCGCTGGCCCAGACCGGCCTTGGGCGCCTGGTGGTGGCCGGCGGCGTCGGTGCCAACCAGAAGCTGCGCGTGCAGCTTGGCGACGCCTGCGCCAGGGCGCGGGTGCGGGTGCACTATCCAGAATTGCAGCTATGCACCGACAACGGCGCCATGATTGCGATGGCGGCCGCCATGCGCCTGCAGTCAGGCGCCCAGGCAGCCAGCGCGGAGTACGCCTTCGATGTCAGGCCGCGCTGGCCGCTCGATGATCTGAAGATCAGTTGATGGTCAGGGTCGTGACCCGGCTCGGCGGCACAAGCTTGCCAAGTTTGAGGGTCAGAACACCATTCTCCAACCTGGCATCGCTGCTGTTGGCATCAATGTCCTGTGGCAACTCATAGGCCGCCTTGTATTGGCGTGGCGCGCCTTCCTTGCTCTCGATGCGCACGATGCTGCCCTCAATGCCGATCGTCAACTGCTCCTTGCCAATGCCGGGCATGTCGAAGTTCAGCGTGTAAGACTTCTCGTCCTGTTCAATGACGGCAGACTTTTGAGGGCGGGCCGATTGCACTTCCGAAAGAAAACGTTCCAGTGAACGAGCTGCCGTCGGATAGGCTGGATGGCGAAAGCCAGCAGGGGCGGTGGAAAAAAACATGTGGTGACTCCTAGTAAACTGCGCGGCATTCGACATGAAGTGCGCTTGGATCGAATCTGCGCACGATGCCGACGTTTTCAAGAGATATTTTTGATGTTTATTCTTTCTTGCAGGGCCTTGAAATTGGCGCTTGTGGCGCCAGTCCTGCCAGCCCTGGCGGTCGCACAACCGCGGGTGGCTCACATCAGAATTGCGGCGGCCGAGGCCGAGCAGCCCGGCCACTGCAGCATGAAAAGACCGCTGAAATAATCAACACCCAAGCCGGGACCGCCATGCGCCAAGTCATACTCAACCTTGAAGAGTCCAAGATCCGAGAAGTGGCCAATGCCGGGATCGGACGCAGCGATGTGCTGGCTTTCTGGTTTGGCGAGAGCGATGAGGTCACGCCCGACTTCATTCGCCAGGCCGCGATCGATTCACTGCGGCGTGGCGAGACTTTTTACTCGCACAATCTGGGTTTGCCCGAGTTGCGCCACGAAGTTTCCGTCTACATGAGCGCGCGCCACGGTCCGATAGGCGTCGAGCGGGTGGCTGTGACCAGCGGTGGCGTCAATGCGCTGATGCTGGCCGTGCAACAACTGGTGGATGCCGGTGACGAAGTGGTTGCGGTCACGCCGGTGTGGCCCAACCTCACGGCGCAGCCCGCGATCATGGGAGCGCATGTCAAGTGCGTCACGCTGGCGCCGGTCGACGGCGCCTGGACGCTCGACATGAACGCCTTGCTGGAGGCGATCACGGCATCGACCAAGCTGCTGATCGTCAATGCGCCGAACAATCCGACCGGCTGGTCTCTCGCGCGTGACGAACAGCAACGCATCCTGGAACGCTGTCGGTTGACCGGCACCTGGATCCTGGCCGATGAAGTGTATGAGCGTCTTTACTACGAGCCCTCGGCGAACGGCTGCGCTCCGAGTTTCCTCGACATTGCTGCACCAGATGATCGCCTGGTGGTCGTGCACAGCTTTTCCAAGAGTTTCCTCATGACCGGCTGGCGCCTGGGCTGGCTCGTCATGCCGGCGGAGATGACGCACCAGATGGGAAAACTGATTGAATTCAATACCTCGTGCACCAGTGTTTTTGTGCAGCGCGCGGGTGTCGTGGCTCTGCAGCGAACCGATGAGGTGACGCTGCCGGTGGTGGCGCATCTGAAGCTCTGCCGGGACACCCTGCTCCCCCTGCTGCAGGCGATTGCCGGCCTGCAGACGGCTGTGCCGCGCGGCGGCATGTACGCTTTTTTCAGATTGCCCGGCTGCGATGATTCGCTGGCGACCGCCAAGCGGCTGGTGGTGGAGGCCGGGCTCGGGCTGGCGCCCGGAGTGGCTTTCGGCGCCGATGCAAATGGCTGGCTGCGCTGGTGTTTTGCTTCCAAGGACACGCATCGGCTGGCGCAGGGCGTCGAGCGGCTTCGAAAGTGGCTATAATCGTCAGGCTTTGCACATTGCACAAGCGCACGTCAGGGGCAGTTCCAGCGCCTGACGCAAGTCCATATTAAACAGGAAAATGACATGATCGCATCCAGCATCAAAGCCGCTGTTGTCAAGGACAACGCCCGCCAGGCCGGCGATACGGGCAGCCCCGAAGTGCAAGTCGCACTGTTGACCGCCCGTATCAATGAACTGACTCCCCATTTCAAGACCCATGCGAAAGACCACCATGGTCGCCGCGGCTTGTTGCGCATGGTGAGCCGCCGTCGCAAGTTGCTGGACTACCTGAAGTCCAAGGACGCCGATCGCTACACCGCGCTGATCACCAAACTGGGTCTGCGCAAGTAAGCGACACGTGAATGATGAACGCCTGAGTTAGGTTACTAGCTCAGGCGTTTTTTACTTCGGAGCAGGCAATAACGGAGCGAAGCTGTGTCATTCCAGAGCAATTCAACCGAGTTTCTCTGGAATGGCATCGTGTTCTGTGATGCCGGGTCCGGGCTCTGGCGAAGTGGCCTGCACTTCCCAAATTGACCAGGAGAAATCAGATGAGCATATTCAACAAAGTCAGCAAGACTTTTCAGTGGGGCCAGAACACGGTCACCATGGAAACCGGCGAAATCGCGCGCCAGGCCAATGGCGCCGTGCTGCTGGACATGGACGGCACGGTGGTGCTGGCAACGGTGGTCGGCAAGACCGAAGGCAAGGCCGGGCAGGACTTCTTCCCCCTGACCGTGGACTATCTGGAGAAGACCTACGCCGCCGGCAAGATCCCTGGCAGTTTCTTCAAGCGCGAAGGCCGCCCCAGTGAGTTTGAGACGCTCACCAGCCGCCTGATCGACCGACCGATTCGTCCGCTTTTTCCCGAAGGTTTCTTCAATGAGGTGCACGTCGTGGTGCACACGCTGTCGTTGAACCCCGAGGTCGACGCCGACATTGCCGCCCTGATCGCCACCAGCGCCGCCTTGTCGGTCAGCGGCATTCCTTTCAGCGGTCCCATTGGCGCGGCCCGCGTCGGCTACGTCAACGGCGAGTACGTGCTCAATCCTGGGCAGACTCTGCGCAAGGATTCGGTGCTGGATCTGGTGGTGGCCGGTACCGAGGCGGCGGTCCTGATGGTGGAGTCTGAGGCCGGACAACTGAGCGAAGAGATCATGCTCGGTGCCGTGGTGTTCGGCCATGAGCAGGGCAATATCGCCATCAATGCGATTCATGAACTGGTGCGTGATGCCGGCAAGCCGGTGTGGGACTGGAAAGCGCCTGCCAAGGACGAGCCCCTGATTGCCAAGGTTGGCGCCTTGGCGAACGACAAACTGGCAGCTGCCTACCAGATCCGGAACAAGCAGGCGCGCACCCGCGCGTGCCGCGAAGCCTACGCCGTGGTCATGGCTGACCTGAAGCTTGACGGCGTCGAGTTTGACAGCGTCAAGGTCGAGGGCATGTTGTTTGACATCGAAGCGCGCATTGTTCGCGGCCAGATCCTGGCTGGTGAACCGCGCATTGATGGTCGCGACACGCGCACGGTGCGCCCGATTGAAATCCGCAACTCGGTGCTGCCGCGCACGCACGGCTCGGCCCTGTTCACGCGCGGTGAGACCCAGGCGCTGGTGGTCACCACGCTTGGCACCGAGCGGGACGCGCAGCGCATCGATGCGCTGGCCGGCGAGTATGAGGATCGCTTCCTGCTGCACTACAACATGCCTCCCTTCGCCACCGGCGAGACCGGTCGCGTCGGAACACCGAAACGGCGCGAAATCGGTCATGGCCGCCTGGCCAAGCGGGCATTGATCGCGGTGTTGCCGAGCAAGGAGGATTTTCCCTACACCATGCGCGTGGTCTCCGAAATCACCGAGTCCAACGGCTCTTCTTCGATGGCGTCGGTTTGCGGTGGCTGCCTGTCCCTGATGGATGCCGGCGTTCCGGTCAAGGCGCATGTGGCCGGTATCGCCATGGGCCTGATCAAGGAAGGCAATCGCTTTGCTGTGTTGACCGATATTCTTGGTGACGAGGATCATCTGGGCGACATGGACTTCAAGGTCGCAGGCACCACCAACGGCATCACCGCGCTGCAGATGGACATCAAGATCCAGGGCATCACCAAGGAAATCATGCAGGTGGCGCTGGCCCAGGCCAAGGAGGCGCGCATGCACATCCTGGGCAAGATGCAGGACGCCATGGCCGAGGCGAAGACCGAAGTCTCGACCTTCGCTCCGCGCCTGTTCACCATGAAGATCAATCCGGAAAAAATCCGTGATGTGATCGGAAAGGGCGGCTCTGTCATCCGCGCGCTGACCGAAGAAACCGGCACTCAGATCAATATCGACGAAGACGGCACCATCACCATCGCGTCGGCCGACCCGGCCAAGGCGGAAGAGGCGAAGCGCCGCATCGAGCAGATCACTGCCGAAGTTGAAATTGGCAGGATCTACGAGGGTCCTATCACCAAGATCCTGGACTTCGGCGCGCTGGTCAATCTGCTGCCGGGCAAGGATGGCTTGCTGCACATCAGCCAGATCGCGCACGAGCGTGTTGAAAAAGTTTCCGACTACCTGTCAGAGGGCCAGGTGGTCCGCGTCAAGGTGATGGAGACCGACGAAAAGGGCCGCATCAAATTGTCGATGAAGGTCTTGCTTGATCGCCCGAACCAGGGTGGTTCGGATCCACAAGGCTGAAGCACGCGGCGGGAAACCTTGGCAGGCACGACGATGAGAGTCATCGAAATCACGGCTTTCGGCGCGCCCGGCGTACTGCGTGCGGGTGAGCGACCGATGCCGGTGCCGGGAGCGGGTGAATTGCTGATTCGCGTTTCTGCCAGCGGGGTCAATCGCCCTGACGTGCTGCAGCGCACCGGCCATTATCCGGTGCCACCGGGTGCCTCCGACATCCCGGGCCTGGAGGTGGCCGGCGTCATCGAGCAGGGCGAGGCCGCGCTGCTGGCGAGCGCGGGCTTCAAGCTCGGCGACCGTGTTTGCGCGCTGGTCGCCGGGGGTGGCTACGCCGAATTCTGCGTCGCGCCGGTGGGCCAGTGTCTGCCTGTGCCCAGGGGACTCAGCGACATCGAAGCGGCGTCTTTGCCGGAAACCTTTTTCACGGTTTGGAGCAATGTGTTTGACCGGGCGCGCTTGCAGCGTGGTGAGACGCTGCTGGTGCAGGGCGGCAGCAGCGGCATCGGTGTGACGGCGATCCAATTGGCCAAGGCGATGGGCGCGACGGTGATTGCGACGGCTGGCAGCGATGAGAAATGCGCCGCCTGTCTCGCGTTGGGCGCGGACCACGCGATCAACTACAGGTCGCAGGATTTCCAGCAGGAGGTCAAGCGATTGAGCGCGGGGCAAGGGGTCAACGTGATCCTCGACATGGTGGCGGGCAGTTATGTGGCCAGGGAAATCGAGTGCCTGAGCGAAGACGGCCGCCTGGTCATCATCGGGGTGCAGGGTGGCGTCAAGAGCGAAATCAATGCCGGGCTGGTGTTGCGTCGGCGCCTGACCGTGACCGGGTCGACGCTGCGCCCCAGGCCGATCGCCTTCAAGGAAGCCATCGCGCGGGCCTGCCTGAAGAACGTCTGGCCCCTGATCGAGAGCGGCCAAATCAAGCCGGTGATTCACAGCATGTTTGCGGCAGCGGACGCATCCAGGGCGCATGCCCTGATGGAGTCCAATCAGCATGTCGGAAAAATAGTTTTGACTTGGGGTGCGGCATGAAGAAGAAGTTGATTGCAGGCAATTGGAAAATGAACGGCAGTCTGGCCGCCAACGAGGCGCTCATCCGGGGCCTGCTCGCAGGACTCGGAACGCCCGCCGGCCAGGTGGCGCTGTGCGTGCCGGCGGTCTATCTGGCGCAATGCCAGGCGTTGTTGGCCGGAACCGGTCTGGACCTGGGCGCGCAGAATGTCTCGGAGCATGAGGCCGGCGCCTACACCGGTGAGATTTCGGCTGCCATGTTGAGGGACTTCGGAGTGCGCTACTGCCTGGTGGGCCACTCCGAGCGTCGACAGTACCATGGCGAGTCCGACGGCGTGGTAGCTCTCAAGGCGCTGCGGGCACTGGCCAGCGGCATCACGCCGATTGTCTGTGTTGGCGAGACACTGGCAGAGCGAGAGGCAGGCAAGACCGAAGAGGTCGTCCGGCGCCAGCTCGCCGCCGTGATCCACGCCAACGGCCACTGTATCAGCGAGATTGTGCTGGCCTACGAGCCGGTCTGGGCCATCGGCACCGGCAAGACGGCCAGCACCGAGCAGGCGCAGCAAGTGCACGCGGTGCTGCGCGCACAACTGAAGGCGGCGACCGCGCAAGCCGATCGGATTCACATACTTTACGGCGGCAGCATGAATGCCGCCAACGCAGCGCAGCTGCTGGCCCAGCCTGATATCGATGGCGGCCTGGTCGGCGGAGCCTCGTTGAAGGCCCCGGATTTCTTGTCAATCATCGCCTCGGCCGTCTAATTCCGGCATTGGCTGCTACATATTCAGGAGTACCGCGAATGAGCATTTTTTTATCCATCCTTCTTGCTGTTCAGATGATTTCGGCCATCGCCATGATCGGCCTGATTCTGGTGCAGCATGGCAAGGGTGCCGACATGGGCGCTGCCTTCGGCAGCGGCAGTTCAGGCAGCCTGTTTGGGGCCAGCGGCAGCGCGAATTTCCTTTCGCGCACGACCGCCGTATTGGCCACCGTGTTTTTTGTCTGTACCTTGCTGCTGGCGTATTTCGGGTCCGTGCGCCCGACTGCGAGTTCGGGCAGCGTGCTGGAAAACGCGGCCGTGACAGCTCCCGCTCCGGCGGCGGTCCTGCCGGCTGCGCCGGCATCCGGTGCGGCACAGATTCCATCCAAATAATTACTGCCGGCGATGCGCTGCGCCGGTGGGGAAACAGCCTGATTTCGGGGTAAACTCTGCGCTGTCTGAATGCCCCGGCCGCAAGGTTACCTCGGGCAAAAATGACATCAGAAATGCGCCTTCGTGGTGAAATTGGTAGACACGCTATCTTGAGGGGGTAGTGGCGAAAGCTGTGCGAGTTCGAGTCTCGCCGAAGGCACCAGATAGACATGCTTGATGTGGATCAAAGCAGCAAGCAGAAACTTGAATAAGAATCAACAGATGAATCTTGATCAGTACTTGCCCATTCTCTTGTTCGTTCTGGTCGGCTTGGGAGTTGGCATAGCACCACAGGTGATCGGCTACATCCTCGGTCCCAATCGTCCTTACCCCGCAAAGAACTCTCCCTACGAATGCGGCTTCGAAGCTTTCGAAGATGCCCGCATGAAGTTCGATGTGCGCTACTACCTAGTGGCGATTCTGTTCATCCTGTTCGACCTCGAAATCGCTTTCCTGTTTCCCTGGGCGGTGTCGCTGAAGGAAATCGGCGCGCTCGGATTTTGGGCCGTCATGGTGTTTTTGGCGATTCTCGTCGTGGGCTTCGTTTACGAGTGGAAAAAAGGAGCCCTTGACTGGGAATGACGCGATGATTGAAGGTGTTCTCAAAGAAGGCTTCATCACCACCAGTTACGACTCGGTGGTGAACTGGGCGAAAACCGGTTCCATCTGGCCAATGACCTTTGGCCTGGCCTGTTGTGCGGTCGAGATGATGCACTCGGCGGCGGCGCGTTATGACATCAGCCGCTTTGGCGCCGAGGTTTTCCGGGCCAGTCCGCGTCAGTCCGATCTGATCATCGTTGCCGGCACGCTGTGCAACAAGATGGCGCCCGCGTTTCGCAAGGTTTACGACCAGATGAGCGAGCCGCGATGGGTGCTCTCGATGGGTTCCTGCGCCAACGGCGGGGGCTATTACCACTACAGCTACTCGGTCGTGCGCGGTTGCGATCGCATCGTGCCGGTTGATATTTATGTGCCGGGCTGCCCGCCGACGGCGGAGGCTTTGCTGTACGGCATTATCCAGTTGCAGTACAAGATTCGCCGCACGCAAACCATTGCACGCACCTGAGGGGATGGCGATGACAACGTACGCTGTAAATCCGCAGACGATCAAGACCCATGTCGAGGCTGCGCTGGGAGGCCTGCTCAAGAGCAGTGTGGTGCGACTCGGTGAACTCACCATCGTGGTCGAAGCGGAAAATTATCTGAAGGCGGCACAAATTCTGCGCGATGACCCGACCTGCCGCTTTGAGCAGTTGATGGATCTGTGCGGGGTCGACTACTCGACCTACAAGGACCAGCCGCAGAGCGGTCCGCGCTACTGCGTCGTGTCGCATTTGTTGTCTTTGAGCCTGAACCAGCGCGTGCGCCTCAAGGTGTTCGCGCCGGACGACAATTTTCCGGTGCTGCCTTCCCTGACCGGTCTGTGGGGGTCGGTCAACTGGTTTGAGCGCGAGGCTTTTGATCTGTTCGGGATTGTTTTCGAAGGCCATTCCGACCTGCGGCGCATCCTGACCGACTACGGTTTTATCGGGCACCCGTTCCGCAAGGATTTTCCAATTTCCGGTCATGTCGAGATGCGCTATGACGCCGAGCTCAAGCGCGTCGTGTACCAGCCGGTCACGATTGAACCTCGCGAAATTACACCTCGCGTCATCCGTGAAGACAATTACGGAGGCCGGCATTAGGCGGTTTGGTCATGGCTGAAATAAAAAACTACACCCTTAACTTCGGTCCCCAGCATCCGGCGGCCCATGGCGTTTTGCGTCTGGTGCTGGAGCTTGACGGCGAGGTGATTCAACGCGCTGATCCGCATATCGGGCTCCTGCATCGGGCCACCGAGAAGCTGGCTGAAGGCAAGACCTATATCCAGGCGCTGCCCTACATGGACCGTCTCGACTACATGTCGATGATGTGCAACGAGAGCGCCTACTGCCTGGCGATCGAAAAAATGCTCGGCCTCGAAGTGCCGCTGCGCGCCCAGTACATCCGCGTCATGTTCAGCGAAATCACCCGCTTGCTGAACCACTTGCTGTGCGTCGGCGCCGGCGCCCTGGACTGCGGCGCGATGACGGTCATGCTGTACGCCTTTCGCGAACGGGAAGACCTGCTCGACATGTACGAGGCGGTCAGCGGTGCGCGCCTGCATGCGGCCTATTTCCGTCCGGGCGGGGTCTATCGCGATCTGCCTGACACGATGGCGCGCCACGAGCCCAACAAGATCCGCAGCGCCAAGTCGACGGCCAGGCTCAATCGCGCGCGCGATGGCAGCCTGCTCGATTTCATCGATGATTTCACCCAGCGTTTCCCAACCTGCCTGGCCGAGTATCACACCCTGCTGACGGACAACCGCATCTGGAAACAGCGTTCGGTTGGCATCGGCGTGGTGTCCCCGGAGCGCGCCCTGAGCCTCGGTTTTTCAGGACCCATGCTGCGCGGCTCGGGAGTCGCCTGGGATCTGCGCAAGAAGCAGCCCTATGAGGTCTATGACCGGCTTGATTTTGATATCCCGGTCGGCAAGACCGGCGACAACTATGACCGCTATCTGGTCCGCATGGAAGAGATGAAGCAGTCCAACCGGATCGTCAAGCAGTGCGTTGACTGGCTGCGGGCCAATCCGGGACCGGTCATTACGGACAATCACAAGATCGCGCCGCCAAGTCGCGAAGCCATGAAGTCCAACATGGAAGAGCTGATCCACCATTTCAAGCTGTTTACCGAAGGTTTTGCGGTGCCGGAGGGCGAAGCCTACGCCACCATCGAGCATCCGAAGGGCGAGTTCGGCATCTACATCATCAGTGACGGGGCCAACAAGCCTTACCGCATGAAGATCCGGCCTCCCGCATTTGCTCACCTGGCGGCCCTCGGAGAGATGGGGCGTGGTCACATGATTGGTGATGCGGTTGCCATCATTGGTTCGTTGGATATTGTGTTTGGGGAAGTTGATCGATGATTTCCGAAGAATCAAAAGCGCGCTTCGCAAAGGAAGTCGCCAAATACCCGGCTGACCAGAAGCAGTCTGCCGTCATGGCCTGTCTGGCCATCGTTCAGCAGGAGCTTGGCTACGTCAGCGCCGAGGCTGAAAAGTTGGTGGCTGACTACCTGGGCATGGCGCCAATCGCCGTGCGCGAGGTGACGACTTTCTACAACATGTACAACCAGCAGCCGGTCGGCAAATTCAAGCTCAACGTCTGCACCAACCTGCCCTGCCAACTGCGCGACGGCGGTCGCGCCCTCAAGCATCTGGAAGAAAAACTCGATATCAGCATGGGCGAGACGACCGCGGACGGCCTGTTCACCCTGCAGCAATGCGAGTGCCTGGGCGCCTGCGCCGATTCCCCCGTGCTGCTGGTGAACGACCGCCATATGTGCAGCTTCATGAGCGACGACAAGCTCGATCAGCTGGTCGACGGTTTGCGCGCCGAAGGGGGCAAATGATGGCGATTGAAAAACTTCTCGCCCAGTTCCAGTCGAAGGGCGTGCAGACCTGTTTTCATGGCCGGCACATCGAGCCTCAGATTCTGGCCGGCCTTGACGGCAGCAACTGGCGCTTGCGCGACTACGAGGCGCGCGGCGGCTACCAGGCACTGCGCAAGGTGCTTGGCAAGGACGGCGGCGCCGGCCTGACGCCCGAACAGGTGATCGCGACCGTCAAGGAGTCCGGCCTGCGCGGGCGCGGCGGTGCTGGTTTTCCGACCGGGCTCAAATGGAGCTTCATGCCGCGCCAGTTTGCGGGTTCGAAGTTCCTGATGTGCAATTCGGACGAAGGCGAGCCCGGCACCTGCAAGGACCGCGAGATTCTGCAATTCAACCCGCATATGGTGATCGAAGGCATGCTGATCGCCGCTTACGCGATGGGCATCGGCACCGGCTACAACTACATTCACGGCGAAATCTTCCAGAGCTACGACCGCTTTGAAGAGGCGCTGGCGGAAGCACGCGCGGCGGGCCTGCTGGGCGACAAGATTCTGGGCAGCGGTTTCAGCTTTCAGTTGCACGCGTTTCACGGCTTCGGCGCCTATGTCTGCGGCGAGGAAACCGCTCTGTTGGAGTCGGTCGAGGGCAAGAAGGGGCAGCCGCGTTACAAGCCGCCGTTCCCGCCAAGCTATGGTTTGTACGGCAAGCCGACCAACATCAACAACACCGAAACCTTCGCCGCCGTGCCGTGGATCATCAACCATGGCGGCAAGGCCTATCTGGAATGCGGCAAGCCCAACAACGGCGGCACCAAGATCTATTCGGTCAGCGGCGACGTCGAACTGCCCGGCAACTACGAGATTCCCATGGGCACGCCGTTTTCAAAGCTGCTCGAGCTCGCCGGCGGCGTGCGCAAGGGCCGCCAGCTCAAGGCGGTGATTCCGGGAGGCTCGTCCACGCCGGTGCTGCCGGGCTCGATCATGATGGATTGCACGATGGACTACGACTCGATCGCCAAGGCCGGTTCCATGCTGGGATCGGGCGCGCTGATCGTCATGGACGACAGCCGCTGCATGGTCAAGAGCCTGCAGCGCCTGAGCTACTTCTACATGCACGAGTCCTGCGGCCAGTGCACGCCGTGCCGCGAGGGCACGGGCTGGATGTACCGGGTCGTCGAGCGCATCGAGAATGGACAGGGGCGAGCGAGCGACATGGATCTGCTCGACAGCGTGGCGCAAGACATCATGGGACGGACGATTTGCGCGCTCGGCGATGCGGCAGCGATGCCGGTGCGGGCGATGCTGAAGCATTTCCGTCCTGAATTTGAGTATCACGTAGAGCACAAGACCTGCATGGTCCCGGCTTACGTCTGAGCGACTACACCATGAACCCCCACGCTCACTATTCGTTCGCTGCCCCCCGAGGGGGCGCTTGCCTTTCCTGGGGCGGCCCGACGAAAGGCACAAGATGATTGAAATTGAACTCGACGGCAAGAAGATAGACGTTCTTGAAGGCAGCATGATCATGCATGCGGCTGACAAGGCGGGGACTTATATCCCGCATTTCTGCTATCACAAGAAACTCAGCATTGCGGCGAGCTGCCGCATGTGCCTGGTCGATGTGGAGAAAATGCCCAAGCCGATGCCGGCCTGCGCCACCACGGTCGCGCCGGGCATGGTGGTGCGCACCCGAAGCGACAAGGCGGTCAGCGCGCAGAAGTCGGTCATGGAATTCCTGCTCATCAACCATCCGCTGGATTGCCCGATTTGCGATCAGGGCGGCGAGTGCCAGTTGCAGGACCTGGCGGTCGGTTACGGCGCTTCCTCCTCGCGCTATCAGGAAGAGAAGCGCGTGGTCGCGGTGAAGGACGTCGGTCCCCTGATTTCGATGCAGGAGATGAGCCGCTGCATCCAGTGCACGCGCTGCGTCCGGTTCGGCCAGGAGATCGCGGGTGTCATGGAACTTGGCATGACCCATCGCGGCGAGCATGCGGAGATCGAGACCTTTGTCGGCCAGTCGGTCGATTCCGAATTGTCGGGCAACATGATCGATATCTGCCCGGTCGGCGCCTTGACGAGCAAGCCGTTCCGCTACAGCGCACGCACCTGGGAACTGTCGCGCCGCAAGTCGATCAGCCCGCATGACTCGACCGGCGCCAATCTGATCGTGCAGGTCAAGAACAACAGCGTGATGCGCGTCGTGCCGCAGGAGAACGAAGCCGTCAACGAGTGCTGGATCGCCGACCGCGACCGCTTTTCCTACGAAGCCCTGAACAGCGCCGAGCGGCTGACAAGCCCGATGCTCAAGCAGGGCGGCGCATGGATTTCGGTCGATTGGCAGACCGCGCTGGACTATGTCGCCAAGGGCATGAAGGAGATCAGGCGGGATCACGGCGCCTCGAGCATCGGCGCGCTGGTCAGCCCGCACAGCACCCTGGAAGAGCTGTTTCTGGCGGGCTCCCTGATGAACGGCCTGGGCAGTCAAAACGTCGATTACCGCCTGCGCAACGCGGAGTTCGCGGCGGTCGAGGGGATTCGCTACCTCGGTACTTCCATCGCCTCGCTGTCCGGACTGCAGCGCGTGCTGGTGGTCGGATCCAACTTGCGCAAGGACCACCCGCTGTTTGCCCAGAGAATCCGCCAGGCGGCGCGCGCCGGCTGCGTCGTCAGCACGATTGCCACCGAGACCCCGGATTGGGCGATGCTGGTCGCCAACACCCTGATCAGCGATGCTGCCGACTGGGCGCAGGCACTGGCCGATGTCGCCGTGGCCATCGGCGCAGAGAAGGGTGTCGCAGCGCCGGTCCAGGGCAACCCGGGTGAGACCGCGAAGGCCATCGCCAGGGCCTTGCTGGGCGGTGAGCGCAAGGCTGTTTTGCTGGGAAATGCGGCGGCCCATCACGCCAGAGCGTCGAGCCTTCTTGCAGTTGCGAACTGGATCGCCGAACAGACCGGCGCCACCGTGGGTTACCTCGGCCAATCCGCCAATACCGTCGGCGCGCAACTCGCTGGCGCGCTGCCGGGCGCAGGCGGAATGAACGCGGCCCAGATGCTTGGCGGTGCCCTGAAGGCAGTGCTGTTGTTGAACAACGAGCCGGAATTCGATTCGGCGGCCGGTGCTGCGGCGGCCGCCAGCCTGTCGAAGGCCGAGATGGTCGTCACTCTGAGTCCCTTCAAGGCGAACATGGCCTTCAGCGATGTCTTGCTGCCGATCGCGCCGTTCACCGAGACCTCGGGTACCTTCGTCAACGCCGAGGGCCGGGTGCAGAGTTTCCATGCGGTGGTCAAGCCGCTGGGCGAGACGCGACCCGCCTGGAAAGTGCTGCGCGTGCTTGCCAACCTGCTCGAGGTGCCGGGTTTTGACTTTGAGTCCTCGCAGGAAGTTCTGGCCAAGGTCTGTGGTTTACCGGCCCAGGGACAGACGCAGTTGTCAGACCAGGTTCTGGGCAACGCAACGCGAGCAGCGATTGATCTCAGGCCGGCGGTGGGCTCCCCGGTGGTCGCCGGCATTTATGCACTCGATGGCCTGCTGCGTCGCTCGACCAGTCTGCAACTCACGGCCGATGCCAAACGAAGCAATGCTGCGCAGGAGGTGACGGCATGATTGACACCATTTTTAACCTGGGTCAGGGCTTGCTGGAGGCGTCCTGGTGGACCGGTCTGGCGTGGCCGGTGATCTGGGCGCTCGTCAAGGTGGTGCTGGTCCTGATGCTGGTGATGGGGCTGGTGACCTACACCACGCTCTGGGAGCGCAGGGTGCTGGGCTGGGCGCAGGTCCGGATGGGCCCGAACCGGGTTGGACCCTGGGGTTTGCTGCAACCGATCGCCGATGCCCTGAAGTTGATGACCAAGGAAGTTCTGCGGCCGGCGGCGGCCGACAAAATCCTGTTCTTTCTTGGCCCGGTCATGACCGTGATGCCGGCCATGGTGGCCTGGGCCGTGGTCCCGTTCAGCCCCGAGATTGCCTGTGCCAATATCAACGCCGGGCTGCTGTTTCTGATGGCGATCACCTCGATGGAGGTGTATGGCGTGATTATTTCGGGCTGGTCATCCAATTCCAAGTATCCGTTCCTGGGCGCGCTGCGGGCCTCCTCGCAAATGGTCAGCTACGAAATCGCGATGGGCTTTTGCCTGGTGGTGGTTCTCATGGTGTCGGCCAGCCTGAACCTGACCGATATCGTCAGCGGACAAGGCAAGGGCTACTTTGCCCAGATGGGACTGAGCTTCCTGTCCTGGAACTGGCTCTCGCTGCTGCCGATCTTTGTGATCTACTTTATTTCCGGACTGGCCGAAACCAATCGGCTGCCGTTTGACGTGATCGAAGGGGAGTCTGAAATCGTTGCCGGCCACATGGTCGAGTATTCAGGCATGTCGTGGGCCATGTTCCAGATGGCAGAGTACGCCAACATCTGGCTGGTGTCGGTGCTGACGACCATCATGTTCCTGGGTGGCTGGCTCTCGCCGATCGACAGCGTCGTCTTCAACTGGGTCCCGGGCTGGATCTGGCTGGGCCTCAAATCCTTCGCCGTGGTGACCATGTTCATCTGGGTGCGCGTCTCTTTCCCGCGTTATCGCTATGACCAGATCATGCACCTGGGCTGGAAGATATTTATCCCGCTCACCCTGGTGTGGCTGGTGGTCGTCGGGCTATGGATGCAGACGCCCTGGAACATTTGGAAGTAATTCGAGTTGTCTATGTCTACCCCTAACCCAAGTTCTGTTGCTGCGTCGAGCGGGAGTTCGTTCTCGCTGAAGGACTTCCTGTCCAGCTTGATGCTGAGCGAGTTGTTCAAGGGCCTGGCCCTGACCGGCAAGTACGCCTTCAGCAGCAAGATCACGCTCGAGTACCCCGAGGAGAAGACGCCGCTGTCGCCGCGCTTTCGCGGACTGCACGCGCTGCGCCGCTATGACAACGGCGAAGAGCGTTGCATCGCCTGCAAGTTGTGCGAAGCGGTGTGCCCCGCGATGGCGATCACGATCGAGTCCGACGTGCGCGCCGACGGTTCGCGCCGCACCACGCGCTACGACATCGACTACAACAAGTGCATTTATTGCGGCTTCTGCGAGGAAAGCTGCCCGGTCGATTCGATCGTCGAGACCGGTATTTTCGAGTATCACGGCGAGGCGCCGGGCGACCTGTACTTCACCAAGGACATGCTGCTCGCGGTGGGTGATCGCTACGAAAACCAGATTGCGGCGGCCAGAGCGGCCGATGCCAAGTTCCGCTAGCAGTCCCCGACCAAGTACAACCAACCCAAGACCATCGAAAAAAGTAACGACACATGGACGTCAAGACCGGTCTCTTCTATTTCTTCTCGATTGTGCTGCTGATCGCAGCCTTTCGGGTGATTACCGCGCGCAACCCGGTGCATGCCGTGTTGTACCTTGTGCTGGCATTTTTTCAGGCGTCTGCGATCTGGCTCCTGCTCAAGGCCGAATTCCTGGCCATCACGCTGGTGCTGGTCTACGTCGGCGCCGTGATGGTTCTGTTCCTGTTTGTCGTGATGATGCTCGATATCAACGTCGACAGCGCGCGCAAGGGATTCTGGAAGCATTTTCCGCTGGCGGCGGTCGTCGGCGTGCTGATCGCGCTGGAAATGGCGGCGGTGCTGATGGGTGGCTTTCGGGTCAGCGAGGATCCCCACGCGGGCGCCGCGCTGGGCCAGGCCGGCGTGGAGCTCTCCAATACCCGCGAATTGGGCAAGGTTCTTTATACCCAGTACCTTTATCCGCTCGAAATAGCCGCCGCGATCCTGCTGGTGGCGATGGTGGCGGCAATTGCGCTGACGCTGCGCCAGCGCAAGGACAGCAAGCACATCAGTCCTACCGAGCAGGTGCGGGTCAAGGCGATCGACCGCATGACCGTGGTCAAGATGGCGGCCACCCAGGTTGCGCCGAGCGGTGATGCGAGCGTCGCCAACACTGCGGAGAACAAAGCATGACCCTGACCCTTGGACACTTTCTTTCGCTCGGGGCGATCCTGTTTGCGCTCTCGGTGATCGGCATCTTTCTCAACCGCAAGAACCTGATCGTGTTGCTGATGGCGATCGAACTGATGCTGCTGGCCGTCAACACGAATTTCGTTGCGTTCTCCCATTACCTCGGCGACATGCACGGGCAGATATTCGTGTTCTTCATTCTCACCGTCGCTGCCGCCGAATCGGCCATCGGGCTGGCTATCCTGGTGCTGCTGTTCCGCACCCGGTCAAGCATCAACGTCGACGAACTCAATACGCTCAAGGGTTAATAAGATGAGTCAAACCCTTTCAATTCCGATGCTTCTCGTGGTGCCGCTGGCGCCCCTGGCCGGAGCCCTTGTCGCAGGTGTTCTCGGGACCAAGTTTGGCGGCAACTGGATCGGCCGGCGCCTTTCGCACTCGCTGTGCATCCTGGGCGTGCTGCTGTCGTTCATCCTCTCGGCCATGGTCCTAAAGAGCGTGGCGCTCGACGGCGCCCGCCTGAACGAAACCATCTATACCTGGATGGTCGTGGGCGGCCTGAAGATGGAGATCGGATTTCTGGTCGACGGGCTGACGGCAATGATGATGTGCGTGGTGACCTTCGTCTCCCTGATGGTGCACATCTACACGGTTGGCTACATGGAAGAGGACGACGGCTACAACCGCTTCTTTGCCTACATCTCGCTCTTCACTTTTTCGATGCTGATGCTGGTGATGAGCAACAACTTCCTGCAGCTGTTTTTTGGCTGGGAAGCGGTGGGCCTGGTGTCCTATCTGCTGATCGGTTTCTGGTTCAACAAGCCGACCGCGATATTTGCCAACATGAAGGCCTTCCTCGTCAATCGGGTTGGCGACTTCGGCTTCATCCTGGGCATCGGCCTGATCGTGACCTTTGCCGGCACGCTCAACTACGGCGAGGCGTTCGCCAAGTCCGCCGATCTGGCCAAGCTGGTGTTCCCGGGCACCGAGTGGATGCTCATCACGGTCATCTGCATCTGCCTGTTCATTGGCGCGATGGGAAAGTCGGCCCAGTTTCCGCTGCATGTCTGGCTGCCAGACTCGATGGAAGGCCCGACGCCGATCTCGGCCCTGATCCATGCCGCCACCATGGTGACGGCCGGCATCTTCATGGTGACGCGCATGTCACCGCTGTTCGAACTCAGCGAGACCGCCCTCAATTTTGTCCTTGTGATTGGCGCCATCACGGCCCTGTTCATGGGGTTTCTGGGCATCATCCAGAACGACATCAAGCGCGTGGTGGCCTATTCCACGCTGTCGCAGCTGGGCTACATGACCGTGGCGCTCGGGGCCTCGGCCTATTCGGTCGCGGTCTTTCACCTGATGACCCATGCCTTCTTCAAAGCGCTGCTGTTTCTTGCCGCCGGCTCGGTCATCATGGGCGTGCACCACAACCAGGACATCCGCTGGATGGGCGGTCTGCGCAAATACATGCCGATCACCTGGATCACCTCGCTGCTGGGTTCGCTGGCCCTGATCGGCACGCCGCTGTTTGCCGGGTTTTATTCCAAGGACAGCATCATCGAGGCGGTTCATGAGAGCCATTTGCCGGGCGCCGGTTTTGCCTCGTTTGCGGTTCTGGCTGGTGTCTTCATCACCGCCTTCTATTCTTTCCGGATGTACTTCCTGGTGTTCCACGGCAAGGAGCGCTTCGACCAGAATCCGGACGCGCATCACGGGCACGGCCATCACGCCGAAAAGCACGAACCGCACGAGTCGCCCTGGGTCGTGACGGTGCCCCTGGTGCTGCTGGCGATTCCCTCCGTTGTGATCGGCTTCATGACCATCGAGCCGATGCTGTTCGGAGAGTTTTTCAAGGGCGCCATCGTCATCAACGCCGAGAAGCACGCCGCGCTCGAAGAAATGGCCAAGGCTTTCCACGGGCCGCTGCAGATGGCTTTGCACGCACTGACCACGCTGCCGTTCTGGCTCGCGCTGGCCGGCGTCGCGACTTCCTTCTACATGTACATGGTCAATCCCGCCTTGCCGGCCGCCATCAAGCGCGGCTTCCAGCCGATCTACACCCTGCTGGAGAACAAGTATTACCTTGACTGGTTCAATGAAAACGTGCTGGCGCGCGGCGCCCGGGCGCTGGGAACCGGATTGTGGAAGGGGGGCGACGAGTATGTGATCGACGGCACGCTGGTCAATGGCTCCTGGAAGGTGGTCGGTTGGGTCTCCAGCGCCGTGCGCCGGGTGCAGACCGGTTATCTGTACCACTATGCGCTTGCCATGCTGCTGGGCATCTTCGTGATGATGACCTATTTCGTATGGCTGAAATGATGACTTTGCGGGAGGGTTTTTGGCGTCGGACCCCAATAACCCTGTACCCAACTGATTAGGATAAGAAAAATGGGATTGTTGAGCCTGGCTATTTGGACACCAATTGCGTTTGGTGTTGTGCTGCTGGCATTCGGTCGGGACGATCAGGCGCGGTTCGTGCGCTGGGTCGCGCTGATCGGAGCCCTCGTCAGTTTTCTTGTCACCCTGCCCCTGTACGACGGTTTCAAACTTGGCACGGCGGCCATGCAGTTTGTCGAGAAGGCGCCGTGGATCGCGCGCTTCAATGTCAATTACCACCTCGGTGTCGATGGCATTTCGCTCTGGTTTGTGCTGCTCACGGCGTTCATCAATGTGGTGATCGTGATCGCCGGCTGGGAAGTCATCACCCGGCGCGTCAACCAGTACATGGGCGCCTTCCTCATTCTCAGCGGCTTGATGATCGGGGTTTTCTGCGCGATCGATGGCATGCTGTTCTACGTGTTTTTCGAGGCCACGCTGATTCCGATGTACCTGATCATCGGCATCTGGGGCGGGCCGAACAAGATCTACGCGGCCTTCAAGTTCTTCCTCTACACCCTGCTCGGCTCGCTGCTGATGCTGATCGCGCTGATCTTCCTGTACGCGAAGTCGGGCGGCAGTTTTGACCTCGCCGTGTGGCACAAGCTTCCGCTCGACGGCACCGTGCAGACCTTGCTTTTCTTCGCCTTCTTCGCGGCGTTCGCCGTCAAGGTCCCGATGTGGCCGGTCCACACCTGGTTGCCCGATGTGCACGTGGAGGCTCCGACCGGCGGCTCGGCGGTGCTGGCCGCCATCATGCTCAAGCTGGGCGCCTACGGCTTTCTGCGGTTTTCAATGCCGATCGCACCCGATGCGGCGCGTGAATGGGCCTGGCTGATGATCGCGCTGTCCCTGATCGCCGTGGTTTATGTCGGCCTGGTGGCGATGGTGCAGAAGGACATGAAGAAACTGGTGGCTTATTCGTCGGTTGCGCACATGGGTTTTGTGACGCTGGGCTTTTTCATCTTCAACGACCTTGGCGTTTCCGGGGGCATCGTGCAGATGATCGCGCACGGTTTCGTGTCGGCCGCCATGTTCCTCTCGATCGGCGTGCTCTACGATCGCGTCCACTCCCGCGAAATCGCCAGCTACGGCGGCGTTGTCAACACCATGCCCAAGTTCACGGCGTTCGCGCTGATGTTTGCGATGGCCAACTGCGGCCTGCCGGGTACGGCCGGCTTTGTCGGCGAGTGGATGGTGATTCTGGGCGCCGTCAGAGCCAATTTCTGGCTCGGTTTTGCCGCCGCCAGCGCCCTCATCTTCGGCGCCGCCTACACCCTGTGGATGTTCAAGCGCGTCTACCTCGGGCCGGTGGGCAATCACCATGTCAAGGAACTGTCGGATATCAGCAGCCGCGAGTTCCTGATGCTCGCACTGCTGGCCGCTGCCGTGCTTTACATGGGCATTTATCCGAAACCGTTTACCGACGTCATGGACACTTCAGTTGCTGAGTTGCTCAAGCACGTGGCGCTGTCCAAGCTGAATTGATCAGTCTGAATGGGTCAAATTGAATAGAGAAACAGAAAATGATCGATAAACTCAGTTGGATCACGGTTTACCCGGAGATCATCCTGCTCGTGATGGCCTGCGTGATCGCGCTGGCCGATCTCGGGGTGAAGTCGCCGCGCCGCACCGGCACTTATTTGCTGACCCTGTTGACCCTGACGGTGGTGACCGCGCTGCAGGCCAGCTATGCCAGTGGCGGATCGACGCTCTACGGCTTTGGCAACATGGTGGTGAGCGACCCGATGGGCAACTGGCTGAAGTGCTTCGCCACGCTCGCCGTCATGGTGACCCTGGTTTATGGCCGCCCGTATGCGGCTGACCGCGGCATGCTGCGCGGCGGCGAAATGTTCAGCCTGAGCATGTTCGCCTTGCTCGGCATGTTCGTCATGATCTCGGGCAACAACTTCCTGGTCATCTACATGGGCCTGGAACTGCTCACGCTCTCGAGCTACGCGCTGGTTGCGCTGAGGCGCGACAATGCCACGGCCATCGAGGCCGCGATGAAGTATTTCGTGCTGGGTGCGATGGCATCGGGCTTTCTGCTGTACGGCATGTCCATGATGTACGGGGCCACCGGTTCGCTCGACGTCAATACGGTCTTCAGGGCGATCCGCTCAGGGCAGGTCAACTACCAGGTGCTGGTGTTCGGCCTGGTTTTTGTGGTGGCGGGCCTGGCATTCAAGCTCGGTGTGGTTCCATTTCACATGTGGATCCCCGACGTTTACCAGGGTGCGCCGACGGTCGTCACCCTGATGATCGGTGGCGCGCCAAAGCTGGCCGCCTTCGCCATCATCATGCGCCTGCTGGTGGAGGGCATGTTGCCGCTGGCCTTCGATTGGCAACAGATGCTGATGCTGCTGTCGGTGGGCTCGCTGCTGATCGGCAACCTTGCCGCCATTGCGCAGACCAACATCAAGCGCATGCTGGCATTTTCAACCATCTCCCAGATGGGTTTTGTGCTGCTGGGCGTGATTTCGGGCGTCATCAACGGCAATGCCAATCTGATTTCCGCGGCCAACGCCTACAGTTCGGCGATGTTCTACGTGATCACCTACGTGCTGACCACGCTGGCCAGCTTTGGCGTCATTCTTCTGCTCGCGCGCGAGGGTTTTGAGAGCGAGGAAATCGCCGATTTTGCCGGCCTCAACCAGCGCAGCCCGCTCTACGCGGCGGTCATGGCCATCTGCCTTTTTTCTCTGGCCGGCATTCCGCCCATGGTCGGCTTCTACGCCAAACTCTCGGTCCTGCAGGCGCTCGTCGTCTCCGGGCAGGTCTTTCATATCGGGCTTGCCGTCTTTGCGGTCATGATGTCGCTGATCGGCGCCTTCTATTACCTGCGGGTGGTCAAGGTCATGTACTTTGACGAGCCGACCATCACCGCCCCGATCTCCGCGCCACTTGATGTTCGAGCCGTTTTGTCCATCAATGGGGCGCTGGTGCTGTTGCTTGGCCTGCTGCCTGGCGGCCTGATGGCCTTGTGTGCCAATGCCGTGGTGCGCATGCTGACCACCTGATGTCCCGGGTGGCGTTGGTCGATGGCTGCGCGTCACCTGATCGAGGAAAAACTCTCCAGCGAGGAGTTGTTCAAGGGTGGCCTGCTGCACGCCTTTAGCGACCGCGTCAGATTGCCCGACGGCGCGAGCGCCCGACGCGAATACGTCGTGCTGCCGGGCGCCGTCATGGTGATTCCGCTGCTGCTTGATGCCGCGGGCGCGCTGCAAGTCGTGCTGGAGCGCCAGTTTCGCTATCCCGTCGGGCAGGTGATGATCGAATTTCCCGCCGGGCGGCTCGACCCCGGCGAAGCCACGCAGTGCGGCGCGCAGCGCGAACTGCGCGAGGAAACCGGCTACCAGGCGCTCGAGTGGGCGCGCGCCGGGATGTTGCACCCGAACGTTTCCTACTCCACCGAATTCATTGAAATCTGGTTTGCCCGCGGCCTGACCGCGGGCAAACCAGAGCTTGACCAGGGCGAGTTTCTGGAGGTCTTCAGCACCAGCCCGGCGCAGTTGCTGCAATGGTGTCGGGACGGCCAGGTCACCGATGGCAAGACACTGGCCGGCGCCCTGTGGTTGCAGAACTTCCTGTCTGGCAGTTGGGAACTGGCTTGGCAGAGCGCCCTCGCTTCGGGTGCCGCAGCATAATGACGCCATGAAAGTTCTCGATCTTGAGTGTGGCCACCGCCATGTCTTTGAAGGCTGGTTTGCATCCGAAGACGACTACCTGTCGCAGCGCGAGCGCGGCCTGATCGAATGTCCGGTCTGCGGCAACGCATCGATTGCCAAGAAACTGAGCGCCCCGCGCCTTAACCTTGTCACCGTTTCGAGCGACCTTGCGCCGGCGCCGGAGATGCTCTCGGTGGCCGGCGCGGCGCCGAGCCTGCAGGCCGCCTGGATGACGCTGGCGCGCGGAATCCTCGCCAGCACCGACGACGTCGGCGACCGTTTTGCCGAGGAGGCGCGACGGATCCACTATGGCGAGGCCGAGGAACGCGGCATCCGCGGCCAGGCCTCGCAGGCCGAAGCCGAGTCGCTCCTGGAGGAAGGGATCGCGGTGATCCAGTTGCAGCTGCCGGAGGCGCTCAAGGGTCGACTGCAGTGAGATATCAGGGTAACAAGGAAATAAAATGACAACTTCCCACCTCGCCGAATTGCTGGCCTACATGCAGCAGCATGGCGCAAGCTCGGCGAACCTGCAGAGCAGTTTTGTCAGCGCCTACTTCGAGAACACCGACCCTGACGAAATCATGGCGCGCGGCCCGGCCACGCTGTACGCGATTGCCAATGCCCACTGGCGCCTGCTCGATACGCCGCGCGCCGCGCGCAGCGCGCAGGTGCGGGTTTTCAATCCCACGCTGGCGGAAGACGGCTTCGTCAGCGAGCACAGCGTGGTCCAGATCGTGCATGACGACATGCCGTTTCTGGTCGATTCGGTCACGATGGCCATCAACCGCGGCAGCCGCACGGCGCACTGGGTGGTTCACCCGCTGATGAGCGTCGTGCGCGACGCGGCCGGAAAGATAATCAGCGCCAGCAATGTCACGACGGTCGGCGCGAGCGGGCAGGATGCCCGGGTCGAGTCCCTGATCCTGGTGGAATGCGATCGCATCGTGGGCGCCGCCGAGCAGCGCGCCCTGCATGAGGAATTGGATCGGGTGCTCGGTGATGTGCGAAGCTCGGTGCAGGACTGGCAGGCCATGCTCGAGCGCGTGCAGTCCGTCAGCGAGGCGGCCAGGGCTTCGCCCCTGCCCGCTGAGAGCCGGCAGGAGGGGATCGACTTTCTGCACTGGCTGCAGGACCGTCATTTCACTTTTCTCGGTGCCCGCGACTACGACCTCCAACGCGACGCCGACGGCGCCAGCCTGATCGCCTGCCCGGGCTCGGGCCTGGGCATATTGCGCGGACCGGTCCGCACCGCCCAGACGCGGCTGCCGCCCGAAGCGCTTGGCCAGATCGATTCCGAGGCGCTGGTGCTGGTGACCAAGGCCATGACGCGCGCCACCGTGCACCGTCCCGCCTGGCTCGACTACATTGGCGTCAAGCGCTTTGACCAGAGCGGCGCGGTGGTCGGTGAAACGCGCTTCCTGGGCCTCTACACCTCGGCCGCCTATTCCGCCCTGGCCGGCGAGATTCCCAAGGTGCGCCGGCGCGTCGCGAAGGTCATGAGCAGCGCCGGCGTGGTGCCCGACAGCCACGCGGCCAAATCGCTGCAGTCGATTCTGGACGCCTATCCGCGCGACGAACTGTTCCAGATCGACACCGCCACCCTGACCGAGCACGCCGTGGGCATCCTGCGCCTGCAGGAGCGCCAGCGCACGCGCGTCTTCTGGCGCCGCGACCCGTTTGGGCGCTTTACCTCGGTCCAGGTGTTTGTGCCGCGCGAGCGCTTCAACACCGAGTTGCGGATCAAGATTGGCGCTGAGCTGATGAGCGCGCTCGATGGCCAGATGATCGAGTTCACGCCGATGCTGACCGACAGCCCGATGGCGCGAATTCACTACCTGGTGCGCGCCAAGGTGAGCGCGCCGCAGCTTGCCAACCTGGCGGCGCTGGAGGCGCGGATCGCGCGGCTGGCGCAGCGCTGGGAGGACGACTGCACCGGTGAATTGCTGCGCTCCCACGGCGAAGGCCAGGGGCTGGCGCTGGCGCACCGTTTCGCCAATGCCTTCCCGACCGCCTACCGCGAGGATTTTGCGGCGGCGGTGGGAGCGGAGGACGCCGACGTGCTCGCCGGTTTGTCCGAGGCCATGCCGCTTGCCGTCAAGCTTTACCGACCGCTCGATGCCAGCGCCGGGCTGTTGCGCTTCAAGATCTACAACACGAACAAGGTGGCGCTGTCGGATTCATTGCCGGTGCTCGAGTGCATGGGCGCCCGCGTGCTTGACGAACGCCCCTATCACATCGGAAGTGGCGACGCCGTCCTTTGGATTCACGACCTGGGCCTGCAGTTGCCCGTCGGTACCGATCTGGCCACCGTCAAGGCGCGTTTTGAAGCGCTTTTTTGCCACGCCTGGCGCGCCGAGGTCGAGAGCGACGACCTCAACAAGCTGGTGCTCAGCACCACGCTGGACGCGCGCGCCATCGCCGTGCTGCGCGCCTACACGCGCTACTTCAGGCAACTGGGCTTTGCGTTCAGCCAGAAATACATCGAGGAAGCCCTCAACCGCAATGCCCTGATTGCCCAGGCCATCTTCGCGCTGTTCAGCGCCCGCTTTGACCCGGCCCGGGCGAAGTCCGGGGCGCCGGCCGAGCGCGAGGAAATCCAGCAAGTGCTGCGCCAGGCGATCGAAGCCGATCTGCGCGACGTTGCGAGCCTCGATGAAGACCGGATCCTGCGGCAGTTCTTTGCCAGCGTGCTGGCCACCTTGCGCACCAACGCGTGGCAAAGAACAGCCGGCGGCGCGCACAAGCCCTACATCAGCTTCAAGTTCGATCCGCGCCAGGTTCCCGGCGTTCCCGAGCCCAAGCCGCTGTTCGAGATCTGGGTTTATTCGCCGCGCGTGGAAGCCATTCATCTGCGCAACGGCAAGGTGGCGCGCGGCGGCATTCGCTGGTCGGACCGGCGCGAGGATTTCCGAACCGAGATCCTGGGTCTGGTCAAGGCCCAGCATGTCAAGAACACGGTCATCGTTCCGGTCGGCTCCAAGGGCGGCTTCGTGCTCAAGAATGCGCCGCCACCGAGCGACCGCGAAGCCTACATGGCCGAGGGCATCGCCTGCTACAGACTGTTCCTCTCGGGCATGCTCGACCTGACCGACAACCTGGTCAAGGGCGCCGTGGTGCCGCCGGTCGATGTGGTTCGCCATGATCCCGACGATCCCTATCTGGTGCTTGCGGCCGACAAGGGCACCGCCACCTTCTCCGATATCGCCAACAGCATTTCAGCGGACTATGGCTTTTGGCTCGGTGACGCCTTTGCCTCCGGCGGCTCGGTCGGCTACGACCACAAGAAGATGGGCATCACGGCGCGCGGCGCCTGGGAGTCCGTCAAGCGGCACTTCCGCGCCTTGTCGCTCAACACGCAGACCACCGCGTTCACGGTGGTCGGCATTGGCGACATGTCGGGCGACGTGTTTGGCAACGGCATGCTGCTGTCCGAGCACATCAAGCTGCTGGTGGCGTTTGACCATCGGCACATTTTCATCGACCCGGCGCCCGATCTCGCGCGCTCCCATGCCGAGCGCAAGCGCCTGTTCGATCTGCCTCGCTCGAGCTGGGACGACTATGACAAGAGCCTGATATCGCAGGGCGGAGGCGTCTTCCCGCGCGCTGCGAAATCGATCAGGCTGAGCCCCGAGGCGCGCCATGTCATCGGGATCGAGGCCGAGGAACTGACGCCGGTGGAGTTGCTGCGCGCCATCCTGCTGGCCCCGGTCGATCTGCTCTACAACGGCGGCATCGGCACCTACGTCAAGGCCAGCTTCGAGTCGCATGCCCAGGCCGGCGACAAGGCCGGCGATGCCTACCGCGTCAATGGCAGCGAGCTGCGCTGCAAGGTGCTGGCCGAGGGCGGCAACCTGGGTTGCACGCAGAACGGCCGCATCGAGTTCGCGCAGAAGGGCGGCCTGATCTACACCGACGCGATCGACAATTCGGCCGGCGTCGATTGCTCGGATCACGAGGTCAACATCAAGATCCTGCTCGGCAGCGTGGTCGAGGCCGGCGACCTGACGCTCAAGCAGCGCAATGACCTGCTGGCCTCGATGACCGATGAGGTTGGCCTGCTGGTCCTGACCGACAACTACTACCAGACCCAGGCGCTCGATATTGCCGACCATCGAAAGCTCGAACTGCTTGACGGGCAGCAGCGGCTGATGCAGTGGCTGGAGATTCACGGACACCTTGACCGGGCCATCGAGTTTCTGCCGGCCGATGAGGAAATCGCCTTGCGCAAGGCGCACAAGACCGGACTGACGGCGCCCGAAAATGCGGTGCTGCTGGCCTACGCCAAGATGTCGGTGTTCGATGAGCTGGTGGCCAGCAATCTGCCCGACGATCCCTATTTCAAGCGCGTCCTCAAGGCCTACTTTCCCTCGGCGCTGGGCGAAAAATTCGGCGCCGCCATGGCCAGCCATCCGCTGCGGCGCGAGATCATCGCCACCTTCATGACCAACACGGTCGTCAATCGGACCGGCGCGACCTTTGTCAACTTCATTGCCGCCGAGGCCGGCGCGGCGGCGGCCGACGTGATTCGTGCCTTCACGCTGGCGCGCGAGATTTTCGACCTCGAAGCGCTGTGGGACCAGATTGACGCGCTCGATTACCAGGTCAATTCCAGGCTGCAGCTCGATCTGCTGACGCGGCTGACCCGCATCGCGCAGCGGGCATCGCGCTGGATGCTGCGCGTGCGGGCGCAAAGCAGCGATCTGCCGACCCTGATCCGGTGTTATCAGCCGGCGGCGCGCGAGTTGCGCCTGCAACTGGCAGGCTGGCTGCCGGAAAGCGCCAACACCAGCTGGCAGCAGGCGACCGCGGAACTGGTCAAGGCCGGCGTTGAGGCGGGCCTGGCGGCCAATCTGACGGCGCTCGACTTCATCTTTCCGGCGCTCGATCTGGTCGATCTGGCCGAACATGCCAACACCGGCCTGGAGCAGGCGGCGCGCGCCTATTTCGCGATCGATGCCGAACTGAGCCTGACCGGGTGGCGATTGCAGATCAACCGGCTGCCGACCGACACGCTGTGGCAGACGCAGGCGCGCGCCAGCGCCCGCGACGATGTCTATTCGATCGCCAGCCAGATCACGCGCGGACTGCTGTCAAGGCAGGAGGACCTCGCGCATTGGCGCGGACAAAACGCGCCGGCGATCGAGCGCCTGTGCCGCCTGCTGAGCGATATCAGCACGCAGGCCGCGGACCTGGCGCCGGTGTCGGTGGCCCTGCGCGAACTGCGCCATCTGGCCTGACGGTCATCCCATTGAGGAGCGCCAGCGACGCGGCAATCCATGTCCGTTGGTAATCCGCCATGGCTCGCCACGGCCTGCAGCCTCTCCATGAACCGCTTGGCCATGGTGTCACTTTCGTCATCGCGAAGGCCCAAGGGCTGTGGCGATCCATGCATGGACTGCCGCGCTTCGCTCGCAGTGACGGGAGGAAACGGGGGCAAAGGCGCAGTGACGGGAGGAAACGGGAGCAAAGGCGCGGTGACGCATACGGGCTCAGGCGTTGAACTGCAGCGCCGCCAGGCCGGCATAGACGCCGCCGCGCGCCACCAACTCGGCGTGCGTGCCTTGCTCCACCAGCAGGCCGTGGTCGAGCACCACGATCAGGTCGGCCTTCTGCACCGTTGCCAGCCGGTGCGCAATCACCAGCGTGGTTCGGCCCCGCATGGCGGACTCCAGCGCCGCCTGCACCATGCGCTCGCTTTCGGCGTCCAGCGCGCTGGTGGCCTCGTCGAGCAAGAGCAGCGGCGGGTTCTTCAGCATGGCGCGCGCGATCGCAATGCGCTGGCGCTGGCCGCCCGAGAGCCGCACGCCGCGCTCGCCCAGAAAGGTGTCATAACCCTGCGGCAGGGCGCTGATGAATTCGTTGGCAAAGGCGGCCTGCGCAGCGGCCCTGACCTCTGCGTCGCTGGCATCGGGCCGGCCATAGCGAATGTTTTCCAGCGCGCTGCTCGAGAAGATCACCGCGTCCTGCGGCACGATGCCGATGCGCTGGCGCAGATCGTGCAGCGCCAGCTCGCGCGTATCGGCGCCGTCGAGCACGATGCGTCCCGAGGCCGGGTCGTAAAAGCGCAGCAGCAACTGGAACACCGTGCTCTTGCCCGCACCGCTGGGTCCGACCAGGGCGACCGTCTGACCGGCTTTGACTTGCAGCGAAAACCGGCTCAGCGCAGCCTGCTTGGGCCGCGATGGATAGTGAAAACAGATGTCTTCAAATTGAACCGCGCTGCCGGCCGTTTGCAGCGGGGCGGCGAGCGGTCGGGCCGGCGACGTGATGGGCGAGCGGCTGCCCAGCAGTTCCATCAGGCGCTCGGTGGCGCCGGCCGCGCGCAGCAGGTCGCCGTAGACCTCGCCCAGAATGGCAAAGGCACTTGCCAGGATGATGACGTACATCACGGTCTGGCCCAGGTCGCCCGCAGTGATGCGCCCGGCCATGACCGCCTGGGTGCCCTGGTACAGGCCCCAGAGCAGCGCGGCCGAGGTCGCGATGATGATGAAGGCCACCAGCGCCGAGCGCGCCTTGGTGCGTCGCACCGCGGTCTTGAAGGCGCTCTCGGTCGAGTCGCTGAAACGCGCCGCCTCGCGGCCCTCGGCGGTGTAGCTTTGCACCACCGGAATGGCGTTGAGCACCTCGGCGGCGATGGCGCTCGAATCGGCGATCCGGTCCTGGCTGGCCCGCGAAAGCTTGCGCACGCGCCGGCCAAACCACAGGGCCGGCACCACGACCAGCACCAGCACGCCCAGCACCTGAACCATGACATAGGGATTGGTCCAGATCAGCATGCCCAGCGCGCCGATGCCCATCACCGTGTTGCGCAATCCCATCGAGAGCGAGGAGCCGACCACGCTCTGCACCAGCGTGGTGTCGGCCGACAGGCGCGACAGCACCTCGCCGGTCTGGGTGGTCTCGAAGAACTCCGGGCTCTGCTCGAGCACATGCGCGTAGACCGCGTTGCGCAGGTCGGCGGTCACCCGCTCGCCGAGCCAGCTCACCATGTAGAAGCGCGCGGCTGAAAACAGGCCCAGCGCCACCGCCACGGCAAACAGGGCGACAAAGTGCTCGCGCAGGGCCATTACCTGCGCGCCCTTGTCGGTCTGCACCAGACCGCCGTCGATCAGGCTGCGAAGGGCGACCGGAAAGGCCAGCGTCGCCACAGCAGCCAGCACCAGAAAGGCCAGCGCCAGGGCGATGCGGCTGCGGTAGGGCAGAAGAAAGGGCGCCAGCCCGGACAGGGAGCGCGGCGAGGCGGGGGCGGGCTTGGCATCGGACATGGGGGCGAGTGTAGCCAAAAAGCGCAGAATTTGTTGCCATACCAAACAAAGCCTTGACAATGATTGCCTAAGCAAATAATATCCACCGCCTCATGCCGCGCTCCACTGATCTACCCACGCCACAGTCGACAGACCCCGCCGGCGAGGCCGGCGTCACGTTCTACCGCGCCGAAGGCTACCGACCGGAAGACAGCATCGGCTACCTGATGCGGCGCGTGCTGTCGGGACTGGCGCACGAGATCGAGCGCCAACTCGAGCCGAGCGACCTGACCAACGCCCAGTGGCTGCCACTGCTCAGGCTCTTCGTAGGCGAGGGTTCGACCGTGGCCGAACTGGCGCGCGGCTGCGAGCTCGATGCCGGCGCCATGACGCGCCTGCTCGATCGCCTCGAAGCCAAGGGGCTGTGCCGGCGCCTGCGGTCCGTGGCCGACCGGCGCGTTGTCAACATCGAGCTGACCGAGGAGGGGCGCGTGGCGGCGCTGGGCATTCCCGCAGTGCTCAGCGGCGTGCAGAATGCCTGCCTGGCCGGTTTCTCGGCCCAGGAATTTGAAACCCTGAAAGGCTTCCTGCGCCGCATGATCGCCAATGCGCCCGCCAAACTGCCAACGGCAACCCCTTTGATTCCAGGAGGCCCGCATGAGGCTTGATTTTTCCAGCCGCAAGACATGGATCGCCACGGCCTGCGGCCTGGCGATGACGGCGGTCTTGACGCTGGCGGGCTGCGCTGCCCCAGACAGTGGCGGGTCTCGGGCCACCCTGCGTGATGCCTCCAGCCTGGGCCTGAGCACCAGCGCCGTCACGCCGCTGACCGTGCACGACGCGTGGTGGGGTGAGTTTGGCGACGCGCAGCTCAGTCGTCTCATCGAGAGCGCCCTGCTCAGCAACCCGAATCTCAAGATAGCGCAGGCACGGCTGGCGCGCGCGCAGGCCGGCGCCGACATCACACAGGCCGCGAGCGGCCCGCAGCTCGGTGCCGGACTCGACGCGACGCGCCAGAAGTTCACCGCCACCGGCATGATTCCGCCACCATTGGCGGGAAACATCTATGAGACCGCAACCGCCCAGTTCACGGGCAGCTGGGAGCTCGATTTTTTTGGCAAGAACCGCGCGGCGCTCGATGCCGCCCTGGGTAATGTGCGTGCGGTGCAGGCCGACGCGCAGGCGGCCCGCACGCTGCTGGCCAGCAGTCTGGCGCGCAGCTATTTCCAGCTGCTGCGCCTGAATGAGCAGTTGGGCATCGCGCGGCGCCTGCTCGCTCAGCGTGAACAAACGCTCAGGCTGGTGCAGGAGCGCTTCCAGGCCGGCCTGGACACGCAGCTCGAGCTGCGCCAAAGCGAGGCGACCCTGCCCGAGGCGCGCCAGCAGATCGAGGCCCTGCAGGAGCAGATGAGCCTGACCCGCAATGCCCTTCAGGCTCTGATGGGCGGGGCAGACCAGCCCTTGAATCTGGTCCTGCCGGCGCAGGCGGCGATCAAGCTCAGCCTGGTGGCGACGACATTGCCGGCGGATCTGCTGGGCCGGCGCGCCGATATCACGGCGGCGCGCTGGCGCGTCGAGGCCGCCACGCAGGATGTGGGCAACGCGCAAAGCCAGTTCTACCCGAACATCAATCTGGTGGCCTTTGCCGGTGCCTCGAGCATCGGGCTCGATCGCCTGCTTGGCGCCGGCAGCGAACAGTGGGGCATCGGACCCGCGCTGCGCCTGCCGCTGTTCGACGGCGGGCGCCTGCGCGCCAATCTGCGCGGCAAGGTGGCCGATCTGGACGGCGCGATCGAAAGCTACAACGCCACCGTGCTCGAGGCCGTGCGCGAAGTGGCAGACCAGATTGCCTCCAGCCAGGCGATCAGCCGCCAGCAGGAGGCGCAGCGCAGCGCGCAGGCCCTGGCCGAGAGCGCCTACCAGATTGCCGTGCAGCGCTACGAAGCCGGCCTGCTCAATTTTCTGACGGTCCTCAATGCCGAGACCGCGGTCCTCAACCAGCGTCGCCTTGGCGTCGATCTGGCCGCTCGCGCGATCGAAACCCAGGTCGCGCTGATGCGCGCGCTCGGCGGCGGCTACCGCGCTGTCTTATGAACCGCTCACTCGTCACTGCGAGCACGCAGGGCGCGGCAGTCCATAAGCCCCTGGATTGCCGCGCTGCGCTCGCAATGACAACTTGCCATCTTGCCAAGATTCCTTTTCACCTTGAAATCACACCATCATGACTGACCCCAAAACGACCAGCCCAGGTCCGCATGCCGCCGGCAATCCGACCCGCAGGAAGGCACTGCTCGCATTGACCGGCATCGTCGTTGTCGTCGCCCTGGCCTGGAGCGCCTACGAATGGCTGGTGGCCAGCCACTTTGAATCCACGGACAATGCCTACGTGCAGGGCAACGTGATCCAGATCACGCCGCAGATGGGCGGCACCGTGATGGCGATTCTGGCCGATGACAACGATTACGTGAAGGCCGGCCAGCCGCTGGTCCGGCTCGATCCGGCCGACGCCAGTGTGGCGCTGGAACAGGCGCGCGCCGGTCTCGGGCAGGCCGTGCGCCAGGTGCGCGCGCTGTACGCCAACAATGGCGCGCTGCAGGCGCAGATCGCCCTGCGTGAAGCCGATGTGGCCAAGGCGCAGACTGAAATCGAGCGCGCCGGCGACGACCTGAAGCGCCGCCAGTCGCTGGTCCAGAACGGCGGCGTCTCCAGGGAAGAGCTGAATCACGCGCAGACGCAGTTGGCCAGCGGGAAAAATGCGCTGGCTTCGGCGCTGGCGGGCGTGGCAGCGGCCAGGCAGCAACTGCTGGGCAACCAGGCCATGACCGATGGCACCAGCATCGAGAAGCACCCCGGCGTGCTGGCAGCGGCGGCCAAAGTGCGCGAGGCCTGGCTGGCAACGCAGCGCGCCGCGTTACCAGCGCCGGTCGATGGCTTCGTGGCGCGGCGCACCGTGCAACTCGGCCAGCGCGTGGCCGCCGGCACCCCGCTGATGTCCATCGTGCCGCTCAACCAGCTCTGGGTCGACGCCAATTTCAAGGAAGTCCAGCTGCGCAACATCCGCATCGGGCAGAGCGTCAAATTGACGGCCGACCTGTACGGCAAGAAAGTCGAATATGAAGGCCTGGTGGCCGGTCTGGGCATGGGAACCGGCGCCGCCTTTTCACTGCTGCCGGCGCAAAATGCCACCGGCAACTGGATCAAGGTGGTGCAGCGGGTGCCGGTGCGCGTGACGCTGGACGCGGCCCAGGTCAGCCGCAACCCTTTGCGCGTGGGCTTGTCGATGCAGGCGACGGTCGATGTCAGCAAGCAGGACGGCAAAATGCTGGCCGACGCGCCGCGCGCCGCCGCCCTGGCGCAGACCACGGTCTACGAGTCGCTCGACAGCGGCGCCGCCGAAGAAGTGCGCCGCATTGTCGCGGCCAACCTGGCGCATCCCTGAGGCGGCATGGCGAGCGCACCGCAAACCGGCCAGTTCCCGCCGCTGCAGGGCTCCGCCCGCCTGTGGGGCACGATCGCGCTGTCGCTGGCCACCTTCATGAACGTGCTCGACTCGTCGATCGCCAATGTGTCGCTGCCGGCCATCGCCGGCGACCTTGGCGTCAGCACGAACCAGGGCACTTGGGTCATCACCAGCTTCGGCGTCGCCAACGCGATTGCCCTGCCGCTGACCGGCTGGCTCTCGCAGCGCTTTGGCCAGGTGCGCCTGTTTGTCACCAGCGTCCTGATGTTCGTCCTGACCTCCTGGCTCTGCGGCCTGGCGCCCAACATGACGACACTGATCGTGTTTCGCGCGCTGCAGGGCTTTGTCGCGGGACCGATGATCCCGCTCTCGCAGGGCCTGCTGCTGGCAAGCTACCCGAGCGCGCTGGCCGGGCTGGCGATGGGCTTGTGGGCCATCACCACGCTGGTGGCGCCGGTGCTCGGGCCGCTGCTGGGCGGATGGATCACCGACAACATCAGCTGGTCCTGGATTTTCTACATCAACATCCCGATCGGCCTGCTGTCGGCTTTCATGGTCTGGACGATCTACCACAAGCGCGAGAGCGTGACGCACAAATTGCCGATTGATGCGATTGGCCTGGGCCTGCTGGTGCTGTGGGTCGGCGCCCTGCAGATCATGCTCGACAAGGGCAAGGAACTTGACTGGTTTCACTCGCCCGAGGTTGTCACCCTGGGCTTGGTGGCCCTGGTCGGCTGCGCCTTCTTTCTGGCCTGGGAACTGACCGAAGAACACCCGGTGGTCGACCTTCGCCTGTTCAAGCGGCGCAACTTCTGGGCCGGCACACTGGCCATCGCCGTCGGCTACGGCCTGTTCTTTGGCAATGTCGTGCTGCTGCCCCTGTGGCTGCAGCAGTTCATGGGCTACCCGTCGATCGATGCCGGCATGCTGCTGGCTCCGGTCGGGCTGTTTGCCATCATTCTCTCGCCCATTGTCGGCAAGAACATCAACCGGATCGACCCGCGCTCCGTGGCCACGTTTGCCTTCATCGTGTTTGCGCTGGTGCTGTGGATGCGTTCGAACTTCAACACGCAGGCCGACTTCGGCACGATCTTGATTCCGACCGTGATCCAGGGCATCGCCATGTCCTGTTTCTTCATTCCCCTGTCGGTGATCCTGCTGTCGGGCATCGCGCCCGACAAGATACCGGCGGCCTCGGGCCTGTCGAGCTTTGTGCGCATTGTGGCCGGTTCCTTCGGCACCTCGATTGCGACCACGGTCTGGCAGGACCGTGCGGCCATGCACCACGCGCATCTGGCCGAAGCCGTCAACTCCGGCAATCTCGCCGTGACCCAGGTGCTCGCGGGCATGGGCAGCGCCGGTTTCACGCCGGAGCAGGCGCTGGCACAGGTGAACCGACTTGTCGACCAGCAGGCCTACATGCTGGGTGTCAACGATGTGTTCTACGTCTCGGCGCTGATCTACCTGCTGCTGATCCCGGTGGTCTGGCTGTCGCGTCCAAAGCGCGCTGTCGCGGCCGATGCGGCCGCCGGCGCGCATTGATCCGACACTCCGTTTCGCTATAGCCGCAGCGGATGGGCGTACCCCGTCATCTCGAGGTAGCCGCGTCCCACCAAACGCCCGTTGCTGTCGAGGACCTCGCTCAAACCTTCCCAGTAAACGGCGCCGGTGGAGGCGCGGCTGTCGAGTTCCTGGTGGTCGATGATGGCCTTGACGGTGTAGAAGTCGGCCGGCGTCTGCACCATCCACTCGACCGGGTAACTGGCCCGCGTCAACGGGCTGGTCCAGCGCCGAAGCGGCTTGAAGCGCACCTCGCCGTGACTGAACGCATAAGGCCTGGCGCCCATGTTGGGATGGCGAAACGAGCCGCCATCCCAGATCGCCTGGCCGGCCTTGTCGCGCAGCTGAAACGCGGTCAGCGCAGCGCCGCCTTCCAGGTTGATGCCGATCCAGTCCCAGCCGACCGCTGCCGGGTCGAGCAGCGCATCGCTCCATTCGTGATCGAGCCAGGCCGCGCCCTGCACCGCCAGGCGCTCCTTGGCCAGGCCGAGCGTGCCTTTGACCTCAAGCTGCGGCAGGCTGTAGTAGAGGCTGAACTGCTGCTCCCGGGGCCCCTTGCGCGAGCGCCCGCCAGCGCCCTGCAGCAGCACCGCCTGGCTCTCGCGCAGTGACAGATCAAGCTCGAAATCGCCGCTTGCCGCATGCAGCCGGTACTCGGTGCCGACGTGCTGCAGCGACCAGTCGCGCAGCCTGATGCCGGTGTCGGACAGACTCATTCTTGCCACCTCGAAACCCTCGCGCGCGATGCGTTGGTCATGCCAGAATTTCTTGCCCGCCACGTCGGTCACTGCGGCATGGGCAAAGATCAGCTGCCGGGCGGCAAAGGCCGAAGTCATGCCCTGCGTGGCCGCCACGCGGGAGCGGAAAAAGGTCAGCTGAAATCCGAACTCGCGCTGCCCGGACAGCGCGCGCCCGGTGACGTACCACCACTCGATGGCAAAGTCGGGGTGACTGCCCAGATCACGCGGAAACTGCAAGGCCGCCGGCGAGTCGGCCCGGGCTGCCAAGGGCCCGAGCGTCGTCGTCAGGCCTGATGCCAGCAGCAAGCGTCGCGAGATGGCGGTTGATGAGCGCAGCATGGGGGCTGATCGTACCGCGACTCCCTGGATTGCCGCGTCGCTGCGCTCCTCGCAATGACAACTTCCGTCGTTATCCTGGATTGCCGCGTCGCTGCGCTCCTCGCAATGACAACTTCCATCGTTATCCCGGATTGCCGCGTCGCTGCGCTCCTCGCAATGACAACTTCCGTCGTCATCCAGAACAATACGCGTCGCTATTGCAAGCAATATGCGTTGTCATCGCGAGGCCGCAGGCCGTGGCGATCCATGCAGTTAGCGGATTGCCACGCTACGCTCGCATTGACAACTGGAATTGTCACGATTAACGGAAGTCTCAACAAGCTGCCAACGTGCTGAGGAAAATCAGAGCATTGGAAGTCAACGCCGGGTATATTGGCGTGATGAACCGCAATCGATTGAATCAGGCGCCGCGACAGGCGGGCGCACTTCTGTGCTGTGTGCTGGCGGCCTTGTCCGCTGCCTGCTCGGAGCAGCCGGCGGCCGGCTGGTCCGGCTACGCAGAAGGCGACTATGTTTACATCGCCGCGCCGCTGGCGGGGCGGCTCGAATCGATCGCGGTGCAGGAAGGGCAACAGGTCAGCAAAGGTGCGACGCTGTTCGTGCTTGACGCCGAAGCCGAGCGCGCCGCCAGCGACGAAGCGGCGGCCCGTCTGGCCAGCGCGCGCGCCCAGGCGGCCAATCTCGACAAGGGCCGGCGCAGCGATGAAATCGCCGTCACGCAGGCGCAGCTTGCGCAGGCCCAGGCCAGCGCTGCGTTTGCCCAGAGCGAACTGGCGCGCCAGCAGCAACTGCTGGCGCAGGGTTTCATCTCGACCTCGCGCCTCGAAGACGGCGCAACCGCGCTCAAGCAGGCGCAGGCCCGGGTTGCCGAACTCTCGGCGGCCCTTCGCGTTGCGCAGTTGCCGGCCCGCAGCGACGAGCGCATCGCGACGCAGGCGAGCGCGACGGCGGCGGGCGAAGCGCTGCGCCAGAGCAAATGGCGCGAACTGCAAAAACAGCAGGGCGCGCCGGTCGATGCGCTGGTGTCCCAGGTGTTCTTCCGCGTCGGCGAGTTGGTTGCCGCCGGTCAGCCCGTTCTGTCGCTGCTGCCGCCGCAGAATGTGAAAGCCCGCTTCTTTGTTCCCGAGGGCGAGTTGGCCCGGATCAAGGCTGGTCAGGCGGTGCTGCTTGGCTGTGATGGTTGCAAGGCGCCGATTCCAGGGCACATCAGCCGCATCGCGACCCAGGCCGAATACACGCCGCCGGTGATCTACTCCAATGCCCAGCGCGCCAAGCTGGTGTTCATGGTGGACGCGCGCCCGGATGCGCCTGCCGCTGCCGGCCTGCACCCGGGCCAGCCGCTCGACGTCCGACTGGCGACCGCGGCAAGAGCGCCATGAGCGCCATCATGGACTTGGCGATCGACGTTCGCGGACTGACCAAAATTTATGACGGTCGCGCGGTCGTTGACCAGATCACGCTGCAGGTTGGCGCCGGACGGATCTGCGGTTTTCTGGGGCCCAACGGCAGCGGCAAGACCACCACCATCCGCATGCTCTGCGGCCTGTTGACGCCCGACGCCGGCAGCGGGCATTGCCTGGGCCTGGACATCATCGGCCAGGCCCGCGCGATCAAGTGCCAGGTCGGCTACATGACGCAAAAGTTCGGGCTCTACGATGACCTGTCGATCCGCGAAAACCTCGACTTTGTGGCGCGGCTGTTCGAGTTGCCCAGGCGCCGCGCAGCCATCGACCTGGCGCTCGAGCGACTCGGCCTGAGCGGACGCCAAAAGCAGCTCGCGGGCACGCTCTCGGGCGGCTGGAAGCAGCGCCTGGCGCTGGCCGCGTGCCTGATCCATGAGCCGCGCCTGCTGTTGCTCGACGAGCCGACAGCCGGCGTCGACCCGAAGGCGCGGCGCGATTTCTGGGACCAGATCCACGAGCTCGCGGCCCAGGGCATCACGGTGCTGGTGTCGACGCATTACATGGACGAGGCCGCGCGCTGCCATGACCTGGTCTGCATCGCCTACGGCACCATTCTGGCGCGCGGCACCGAGCGCGAGATCATCGAGAGTTCGCAGCTCAAGGTCTGGTCGATCGAGGGCGAGGGCGCGCAAGCCCTGCTCGCGCCGCTCAAGGCGACCGCGGGCGTGCTCAGCGTGGCGGCCTTCGGCAACGCGGTGCACGTGGCCGCTCTGGACGCGGAACATCTCGAGCAGGCGCTGGCGCAGCCAGTGCTGCAGACGGCGCTGCGCATCACGCCGACGCAGGCCAATCTGGAAGACGTCTTCATCAGCCTGATCGCGCGCGCCCAGGACAATTTCGCAGACGCGCACGAGGTCGACGGGGTGCAGGCATGACGCGCTTCTCCTGGCGCCGGATGCTGGCGGTCTTTGTCAAGGAATTCCAGCAGATGATGCGCGACCGCCTCACCTTCGCCATGGCGGTGGGCATTCCGATCCTGCAGCTGGTGCTGTTCGGCTACGCCATCAACACCGATCCCAAGGGCCTGCCGACGGCGGTGGTCAGCAACGACAACAGCGTCATGGCGCGCAGCCTGGTGGCGGCCCTGCAGAACACCGGCTACTTCCGCATCATTCACAGCGGCACGCGCGAAGCCGAGGGAGAAGCGCTGCTGGAGACCGGGCAGGCGCAGTTTTTGCTCGTCATTCCACCGGGCTTCGCGCAAAGCCTGCTGCGCGGCGAGCGCCCGGCGATCCTGCTCTCGGTCGATGCCACCGACCCCTCGGCCTCGGGCAACGCGATCGCGGCGCTCAACGTGGTGGCAACCCAGGCGCTGCGCCATGATCTGGGCGGGCCGCTGCGGACCCTGCAGAACGCGGCGCCGCCGTTCGAACTGCGCGTGCACCGGCGCTACAACCCGGAAGGGCTGTCGCGCTACAACATCGTGCCCGGCCTGATCGGCACCATCCTGACCATGACCATGGTGATGCTCACGGGCCTGGGCATGACGCGCGAGCGCGAGCGCGGCACGCTGGAAAACCTGCTGGCGACACCGGTGCGCCCGAGCGAGGTGATGGTCGGCAAGATCCTGCCCTACGTGGTGATCGGCTACGTCCAGCTCGGCGTCATCATGGGCGTCGCCTTCCTGCTGTTCGAGGTGCCGATGGTCGGCAGCTTTGCGCTGCTGATGGCCATGATCGGGGTCTTCATCGTCGCCAATCTGGGCGTCGGCTTCACCTTCTCGACCGTTGCGCGCAACCAGTTGCAGGCGGTGCAAATGACCTTCTTCTTCTTTCTGCCGTCGATGCTGCTGTCGGGCTTCATGTTCCCGTTTCGCGCCATGCCGGTGTGGGCGCAGTGGATCGGCGAGGTGCTGCCGCTGACGCACTTCCTGCGCATCGTGCGCGGCATCCTGCTCAAGGGCAACACGGCCGCGCAGCTGCTGCCCGAGCTCTGGCCGATGCTGGCATTTCTCTTTGTCGCCGGTGTCATCGCCCTCAAGCGCTACCGGCAGACGCTGGATTGAGGCAAGGCGTGCATCTCGCTGGAAAATTCGCAGGAACGCGAGTTCTGGCAGGGTCGTCGTCGCAGGTTTACCAAATCAGACCAGTTCGGAAATTTCAATCAAGTTCAAGTCCGGGTCACGCAGATACACCGACCTGATCTTATGGGTCGCACCGGTGCGCAGAATCGGGCCTTGGGCTCAAACTCGTGGCCGCGGACATGCAGGTTGATCTTCTGGTTGCCAAACTTGAAGGCGCTGCGGGCGATCGGTGGTGTGCCTCCCATAAAGCTCTCCAGCATCATGCCCATCACGCGGGTGTAAAAGTCAACACACGCGTCTTCATTGAAGGTTGTCAACACCAAGTGGTCGATGCGGTCAATCATGCAGCAGTTCCTTTGGGTTCATCCTTGGTCGTCGGCTCATTGGTGGTTGTGGGGCATGACGATGAAATCGGCAGTCGCCTACTTTACCAAAGGGTTTCAATGACTGGCTTGCAGCTTGCAGGAGCCAAACGCAATCTGGTTTTGACGCGTAACCGGTCGGCCACATGAAAACTGGGAATGACCGGTCCCAACCAATCAGCAGGCCGTCAGGACTGTCGCCAGATCGCAGCCACCCAGAAAATATCACCAAAATATTGCCGGCAATCGTTCGCCTTACGATAATTTGGATCGCAGGGAAACAAGGAAATTGAAATGTCAAACGACGCCGCGAACCGACGGCTGGGATGTCGAGCGGCGGCGACCTTCGGTGTGAGGGTTTCCAAGTTGCCGGGATTCATAGCCGCTTAGCGGGCAGCGGCGAAGCGGGGTCACATCGCATTTGCTGCAAGCGTTCCTGGCCTGACCCGTCGCGTGCCATCTGCTGTTCTCAGGGGAACACCCAGCGGGCACCGCATACTCCGCATGGGCCGGCGCGCGGGCGTCCGCAAACCGACCATTCTGGAGTCGGGCCATCCATCGCTTCGGCGGAACCCGGTATGTGGAAAAACGAGTGCTGGCAGTTCGCCGCTGCCAAAACGGCCTCTCAGATCACACTCTCAGTTTGGCGAAAACGACGTCATGAAAGGGATCTTAAAAAAAATCAACACTGTTGTTTCCCGAATCTGGTAAAAGATATGCTCCGGTGCAACAAATCGGCGCCCATAGCTATCACATGGCGACCGGGAAGGTTGAAGAATGCGACCATCCAGTAGGCGTTTTAGCGCCCCAGTTGCTTGCAGCCGGCGGGTTTCGGCGGTGGCGCACGCAGAACCTGCACAGCGAGGGAGGGTTGGCCATGAAAATCTTTTCCGATAATGGGTCCGAGTCAACCTTGGCGGCCAATTTGCCGTCTGCTGGGGGGGGGGGCCTGAAGAACCGCATTGCACCTGGCACGCAGGCGTTGCGCCGGCGGGCTGAGGCTATCGCAGAGGACTACCAGGCTGAGCTGTCGCGCGGCGATCAGGCGCTGACTCCTGTCCAGGCGCAAAAGGTGCTGCATGAACTGCGCGTCCACCAGATCGAACTGGAAATGCAGAACGAGGAGTTGCGCCGCACGCAACATGAACTCGACATCGAGCGCAAGCGCTACTTTGACCTCTACGACCTGGCGCCGGTCGGTTATTTGAGCGTCAGCGAGCAGGGCTTGATTTTGGAGGCCAACCTGAGCGCTGCAATACTGCTCGGCGAGGCGCGCCGGCATCTGGTGCAACAGCCAATCAGCACCTTCATTGCGCGAGATGATCAGGATGCTTATTACCTGCTGCGCCGACGGCTTGTGGATACCCACAAGACCCAGACTTGCGAATTGCAGATGAAACCAAAGGACGTTCAGCCCTTATGGGTCCATCTGACAGTCAGTCTGACGCAAGAGGGCGACGCGGCAAGCGAGTTTCACATCGTGATCAACGACATCTCCGAGCGCAAGAAGGTAGAAAAGGCCCTGAGCGAGAGCGAGTTTCGCTGGAGATTTGCGATCGAGGGGACTGGCGACGGACTTTGGGACTGGGACGTTGCTCAAAGCACGGTGTTATTCAGCAAGCGCTGGAAAGAAATGCTGGGCTTCTCGCAAGACGAGATCGGCAACGGTCTGGACGAATGGAGTAAACGCGTTCATCCGGACGACCTGGCGCGGGTCATGGTCGATGTGCAGGCGCATTTGGACGGTGCGACAGCGGATTACGTCAATGAACACCGCGTCAGTTGCAAAGACGGCAGTTGGAAATGGATTCTCGACCGCGGCTTGGTGGTCAACCGGGACCCTGCGGGCAAACCCCTTCGCATGATTGGCACGCATACGGACATCACCGAGCGCAGAAATGCCCATGCCAAGCTCCAAATCGCCGCCAAGGTCTTCAGCCATGCCCTTGAAGGCGTCACGATCACTGACCCGGACGGCACCATCATTGATGTCAACGAGTCCTTCACCAGAATCACCGGCTATGACCGCGAGGAAGTGCTGGGTCAAAACCCGCGCATTCTCCAGTCGGGGCGCCAGACCGAAGGGTTCTACATCGCCCTGTGGCGTGATCTGCTTGCCACCGGCCAATGGTCGGGCGAAATCTGGAACAAACGAAAGAACGGCGAAATCTACGCCGCGTTGTTGAACATCAGCGCCGTGACTGACGATCAGGGCATCGTCGGTCAGTATGTGGGCTTGTTTACCGACATTACGACACGCAAGCAGATGGAAGACAAGGTAAATCAACTGGCTTTTTTCGATCCGCTGACCAAGCTGCCCAACCGGCGCACGCTCAATGATCGTTTAAGCCAGGCCATGGCATCGAGCAAGCGCGGCGGGCGTTACGGTGCCCTCATGATGCTCGATCTGGACAATTTCAAGCCGCTCAATGACACGCACGGGCACGGCGCAGGTGACCTGCTGCTGGAGGCGGTTGCGGGACGAATGATGGCGTGCGTGCGGGAAGTCGATACGGTGGCGCGCATCGGCGGCGATGAGTTTGTCGTGCTGCTCAGTGAGTTGGATCTTGATAAGACCGAGTCGATCTCACAGGCACGATCCATTGCCGAGAAGATTCGCATTGCTCTGGCCGCAACGTATTCGCTGCCACTGACAAGGCACGGGCAAGAGGCGTCGGCGGTCGAGCATCGCTGCACTGCC
>CAIMBE010000167.1 GCA_903839085.1 uncultured beta proteobacterium
CCGGCGATCGTGGCCAGCACCGAGAGCCAGTACGGCAAGCCCAGCAGGGTCATGGCCGCCAGGCCGCAGAACGCGCCCAGCATCATCAGCTCGCCCTGGGCAAAGCTGACGGTCTCGGTGGCCTTGTAGATGAGCACAAAACCCAGGGCGATCAGACCGTAAATGCAACCCTGTGCGATGCCGCTGATCACCAGCTGTAGAAACTGCACTTGTTCTCCTGTTGTGCGCCTGGTCGTTTATAGCTGCAATCGCAGCGGGAACTGACAGGGTTTTCACCGACCGGGCGTTGCGCAGGTGACAAACCAGCGGGCGCCGGGTTCAGCGCAGATGATGGCGCACGCCGCGGTGCGCGGCGGGCAGGGCGCTGCTGATCAGGGCGGCGCCGCTCCAGAGCAGCGGGGCGACGCCCAGCGGGCCGACCGCCAGACCAAAGGCGATCGGCACCAGAACCGAAGAGCCGTTGCCGATCAGGGAGCGCAGGCCCAGCGCCTCGCCGCCGCGGCCGGTCGGCGCCGCCGCGTGCAGCAAGGAGAGCATATTGGGCTGGCTCAAACCGATCGCGTTGCCAAACAGGAAGCCCAGCAGCATGAAGACGATGGCGGCGTTGGCCCAGGGCAGCGCGATAAACACCAGCGCGATCACCGCCATCGCCGCGCGCATGATCTGCCACTCCCGAAACCGCGTCGAAAGCCAGGGCATCAGGGCGCGGCTGACAAAGGTGCCGACGGCGAACAAGGAGAACACGGTGCCGATGATCGAGGCTGAAAAGCCCAGGCGCGTGCCCAGCACCGGCAGCATCACGATGAACAGGTCCCAGCAGCACGACAGCGTCATGCTGGTGTAGTAGATGCGGCGCAACTCGGCCGCCGCCAGCAGGTCGTGCCAGGCCCTTGGTTTGGCCGCGCCGAGGCTCCCGGCCTGCGCCTTGGGGGCCGCGGGCAGTGTCACCAGTTTCCTGAAGACCAGCCAGCAGGCAACGCAGGTAATGCCGGCCATGGCGGCAAAAGCGACCCGAAAACCCATGTGGTCGATCAGCAGGCCCGAGATGAAGGGCCCGAGCGCGCTGGACGCGGAATGCCCCAGGGCGTACCAGCCGAAGTTGCGCAGGCGATGCTCTGCCGATTGGCCCTGTGCCATGGCGCCGACGGTGTGCTGGCCGGCCACCGACATGGCGTTGAAGCCAAAGCCGATCAGCACCGCCATGATGAACAGCGCTGGCACGCTGAGCCAGAGCACCGGCACTGTGGCGCCGAGCAGCACCGCCAGCACGCCAAAGCGCATCACCGGCAGGGCGCCGATGCGGTCGACCCAGCGGCCGACGGACATGGCGGCCAGTGTCGGCAGGACCGAGAACATGGCCATGAACAGGCCGACCACAAGTTCCGGCGAGCCGACGCTCAGCGCATAGAGCGAGCCCGACACGCGTCCGCCCGACATGGCCATGTGGCCGGTCAGGGTGATCAGGATCAGGGGCAGCAGCAGAGGCGGGAAGCGCTTTGGCACGGTCCCATTATGGCGGTGGCGCCGCCGGTATCGGTCGCGGACGGCCCTGCTCGTCGATGGCGACATAGGTCAGGGACGCCTCGGTCACCTTGACGTACTGGCCCTGCGCCGAGAAGCGCTCGGCGTAGACCTCGACCTTGACCGTGATCGAGGTGCGCCCGATGCGCACCAGCTTGGAGAAGAAGGTCAGGATGTCACCGACCCGTACCGGCTGCTTGAAGATGAATTCATTGACCGCCACCGTCGCCATGCGGCCCCGGGTGTAGCGCGCCGGGATCACCGAGCCGGCCAGGTCGACCTGCGCCATGACCCAGCCGCCGAAGATGTCGCCGTTGGCGTTGCTGTCGGCGGGCATCGGGATCACCTTGAGGACCAGTTCCTCATCGGTGGGCAATTGGATGCCGGTAGGGCTGGTGTTGGCGGACATGGGCACAATCGAGCTTGTAGTTGATTCCATTATCTGCGACGACGGCCTCCGTCATCGCGAGGCCGCAGGCCGTGGCGATCCACTGCTGGCGTGTCGTTGCCGTCTCGATGGATTGCCGCGCTGCGCTCGCAATGACGCCTGTATTGGAACGCGAGCCTTGACCATTGACTTCTCATAAGGATTTTTCTCATGCGCCGATCCGGCGAACACCACCCCGTCCGCGAAGGCGCCAGCGCCGCGCCGGTAGCCGCCGCCCGCTCGGACTGGGCTACGCTCAGGCGCCTCTTCCCCTACCTGTGGCAGTACAAGTGGCGCGTCATGGCGGCACTGACTTTCATGATCGCCGCCAAGGTGGCCAACGTCAGCGTGCCGCTGCTGCTCAAGCAACTGGTCGACGCCATGAACCCCAAGGGCGAGGTCGGCGCCAGCGCCTTGCTGGTGGTGCCGGCAGCGCTGCTGTTTGGCTATGGCCTGCTGCGCCTGTCGACCACCGTTTTTGCCGAGCTGCGCGAGCTGATCTTTGCCAAGGCGACCGAGGGCGCGTCGCGCACCATCTCGCTGCAGGTGTTCCGCCACCTGCACGCTTTGAGCCTGCGTTTCCATCTGGAGCGCCAGACCGGCGGCCTGACGCGCGACATCGAGCGCGGCACGCGGGCCGTCAACTCGCTTATTTCCTATTCGATCTACAGCATCTTCCCGACGCTGATCGAGGTCACCATGGTGCTGACCCTGCTGGCGGTCAAGTTCGACGCCTGGTTTGCCTGGATCACCGTCGTCGCCCTGGTGTTCTACATCGCGTTCACGGTGGTGATCACCGAGTGGCGCACCGCGTTTCGCAAGGTGATGAACGAGCTCGACTCCAAGGCGCACAGCCGGGCGATCGACTCGCTGCTCAACTACGAGACCGTCAAGTACTTCAACAACGAGGAGTTCGAAGCGCGCCGCTACGACGAAAACCTGGAGAAGTACCGCCGCGCCGCCGTCAAGAGCCAGAGCACGCTGAGCCTGCTCAATACCGGGCAGCAGCTGATCATCGCCGGCGGCCTGGTGGCCATGCTCTGGCGCGCCACGCAAGGGGTGGCCGACGGCCGCATGACGCTGGGCGACCTGGTGATGGTCAACGCCTTCATGATCCAGCTCTACATTCCGCTCGGTTTTCTGGGCGTGCTGTACCGTGAGATCAAGCAGAGCCTGACCGACCTCGACAAGATGTTCACGCTGATGGAGCGCGAGCGCGAGATCGCCGACCTGCCCGGCGCCGGGCCGCTGCGCCTGGACGGGGCCGGGGTCAGCTTCGATCACGTCAGCTTTGCGTACGAGGCGGCGCGCCCGATCCTGCATGACATCAGCTTCGAGATTCCGCCGGGCAAGACGGTGGCGGTGGTCGGACCTTCGGGTTCGGGCAAGTCGACGCTGGCGCGCCTGCTGTTTCGCTTCTACGACGTGCAGCAGGGCCGGATCCTGATCGCCGGGCAGGACATCAAGCAGGTGACGCAGGCCAGCGTGCGCCAGGCGATCGGCATCGTGCCGCAGGACACGGTGCTGTTCAATGACACGGTCGAGTACAACATCGCCTACGGCCAGCCGGGCGCCACGCGCGAGCAGGTCGAAGAGGCGGCGCGCGCCGCCCACATCCACAGCTTTATCGCCGCCACGCCCAAGGGCTACGACACCATGGTCGGCGAGCGCGGGCTCAAGCTCTCGGGCGGCGAGAAGCAGCGTGTTGCCATCGCCCGCACCCTGCTCAAGAACCCGGCCATTCTGATCTTCGACGAAGCCACCTCGGCGCTCGATAGCGCGAACGAGCGCGCGATCCAGGCCGAGCTGCAAAGCGTGGCGCAAAACAAGACCACGCTGGTGATCGCCCACCGCCTGTCCACCGTGGTCGATGCGCACGAGATCCTGGTGATGGAGGCCGGGCGCATCATCGAGCGCGGCTCGCATGCGGAGTTGCTGGCGGCGGGCGGGCGCTATGCCGAAATGTGGGCGTTGCAGCAGTCGTCGGAGTGATGGTGGTGGCGTACTGGGGTCACGCGACAAGTTTCAAGTGCCTTGAAAGGCTGCAACGTGTCTTTGACCGCCAGTGATCATTCTCTGAGGCCGAGGCCAACGAATCAGCGGCAGGTCTGGAGAAAGTTGTCAATCCGGGGGGGCGGCTAAGGCTGGGTCTTCCAGAAACTGCCACCAAGTGGCATAATTGAAACGTGAAACGAGTTTTCAAAACGCGTCATTTCAGTCGCTGGATTCGCAAGACCGAGCTGACTGATAGCGCCCTATGCCGTGCCGTCCAGGAAATGGCGCAGGGCTTGATTGACGCAGACTTGGGTGGTGGCGTGGTGAAGAAGCGTGTCGGACTTGCGGGTCGAGGAAAAAGTGGTGACGCCAGAACACTGCTTGCCACCAACAAAGGAAGCAGATGGTTCTTCGTCTACCGGTTCGAAAAGAATGATCGAGCCAACATCACCGATGATGAACTCGAAGCCTTGCAAGATATCGCTGCGCAGTTGCTCGCCAGATCGTCTGTACAACTGGACGCAGCGGTGCTGGACGGGGCCTTACAGGAAATATGCCATGACGACAAAACCTAAAACCAAAAGTCCAATTCATGAAGCCGTGTATGAGACGGCCAGTGATCTGCACCGCTTGGGCTTTATCGACAAACGCAAGATGCGCAAGTTTGATGTCATGTGCCTCGATCCGATTGAGGATTACGACAGTCAAAAAATTCGCGCCTTGCGTGATCATCTCCAACTTAGTCAATCTGTGCTGGCTGCCGTTCTCAACACCAGCGTCTCCACTGTTCGCAAATGGGAAGTAGGTGACAAGCACCCCAGTGGCCCTTCACTGAAGCTGTTAAGCCTGCTCGATCGCAAGGGGTTGGAAGCGGTTCTTTGATTCAGGACGACACAGGGACGTACCAATGTAAGGGTTCTTACCCAACTACCAGCGCGAGGCTGTGAACTTGTAAGGCCACTACGAAGCCGGACGGGGACATGGCTCCATCGTCCTCAACCAGGAGGATCCGATTTGACATCATCAAGCTCCAGCCACGGCGGCTTCGACCGAATCGGATAACTCCCGTATGGCAAGAATCTGCGGCAGGATGCTGACGAAGTGATTGATCAGGCGCGGCTCAAAATGCGTGCCAGCACTGCTGATCATTGTGTCCAATGCGCGCTCCAACGGCCAGGCTTCCTTATAGGGGCGCGCAGTGGTGAGGGCATCGAAGACGTCGGTGATGGCAACGATCCGCGCCGCGCCCGGAATCGCTTCGCCGGCGAGCCTGCATGGATAACCGCTGCCATCCCATCTTTCGTGGTGGTAATAGGCGATGGTTGCGGCCATTTGCAGTATCGGCGCGCTGCTCTTTCGCAGAATTTCGAAACCTATAGACGAGTGCGTCTCGATCACCGCCCGCTCCGCCGCGTCGAGCTTGCCGGGTTTGTGCATGATTGCATCGGGAATCCCCAGCTTGCCGATGTCGTGCATCGGCGAGGCAAGTTCGATCTGCCGGCATGCGCCGGCACTCCAGCCGCTGGCCGCCGCCAGCGCACCACTGTAGCGCGCCATTCGCAGGATATGACTTCCGGTCTCGGTGTCCTTGAACTTGCTCGCCTCGCCCAGCATGTTGACCGCGTCGATGTAGCTTTCTTCAAGTTTCTTCACGCTCACCAGCGAGAGGTGATTGAGCACGCGGGCGCACACGATCAGCGGCGATGCCGGTTTGACGATGTAATCGACCGCGCCGGCCGCAAAGCCGGCGGCCTCGTCGCCGACTTCCGCCAGACTGCTGACAAAGATAACCGGGATGTCTTGCGACTGCGAATCTGCCTTGAGTTGGCGGCAGGCCGCTATTCCGTCCATGCCGGGCATCATGACATCGAGCAGGATCAGGTCAGGGCGCGACCGCGGATTGTTCGCGATGGCCAGGGCCGCGGCGCCGGAGGTGGCGAACTTGATACGGTAGTCAGCGCGCAACACTTCAGCCAATAGCTGGATATTGGTCAGCACGTCGTCCACGATCAATATCATGGGGCGGTCGTCAGGTTTCTTCATGTTTGCCTGCCCCATTCAATTGATGACCACCGACGCACTCGATGCTCGTTAGTGTTGAAAGCGCATTGTGGTATTCGAGGCTGTCCACCTGGGATTGCAAAATCGCCAGCTTGTTGCCGACGAGCCCGCAAGCAACCGCCTTCTTGAATTCGTTCATCAGCTCATGCGGTACCAGATCGTTTCCGGTCAGCATCGCGCGCAATTGCCGCGCCAGTTCTTCAGCCTTCTTCCCGTCGCACTTCTCGCATTCCTCGGGGCTGATGTCGCGCGTAATTTCTTTGTCCTCATCAACTCCCAGCGAAGCGATAGCGGCCATTCCCTGCGTCAGCGCCAGCGCGAAATAATCTTCGCCATCCGGCGGCAGGCCTGACTTGAGCTGATTTTCCAGAACGGTGGCGGCCGCGGGTATGGTCGTCGCGCCCAGGTTGATTGCTGCGCCTTTGAGCTGGTGAAGGTAGGCGGCAGCTTCCTGGTGCTTGCCTTCCCGGATGAGTTGCGCCGTCTGCCGGGCTGCATCGCCGAACTGCTCGGAGAATTTGAGGAGCAGATTCCTGAGGAGCTTCTGGTTGCCGCCCAGCAGTTTCATCACGGCATGCAGCGCGAAACCTGGAAATTCGTCCGGCAGCAGAATCTCAGCAAGGCGATGTGGCGCGTCGCTCAGAGTCACGTTCTGCCCCTGCTGCCGGGGCTTGATATATTTGATCAACACCTCACTCAACTGGTTGGGGTCGATGGGCTTGGCGACGTGATCGTTCATGCCCGCGGCAAGGCATTCTTCACGATCTCTGAGCATGGCGCTTGCGGTCATGGCGATGACCGGCAATTCCCTGAAGCGTTCCTCGCGTCGGATGTGTTGGCTGGCCTCAATGCCCCCCATGACGGGCATTTGCAGATCCATCAGCACGATATCGAAGGCCTCCTGTTGCAACGCCCTGAGCGCTTCCTCGCCATCTCCCGCAACGGTCACTTGCAAGCCAAGACGTTCGAGGAATTCGCGCGCCACCTGCTGGTTGATCTCGTTGTCTTCTACCAGCAGGATGTGCGCACCTTGAATCGTGGACAACTTGTCGTGCAAGTCGGGCTGAATGACTTCGGCTGCCTCCCAGGTTGTCCCGCTCTGGAAGCGGATGATGGTGTCGAACAGCCCGGACGCGGTCACCGGTTTGGTCAGGATCGCATCAATCTGGAGATCGCTGGCTTCCTTGAGCAACTGATCCTTGCTGTAGGCGGTGACCATGATCATCACCGGCAAGGAGGAAATTCCATGGTTTTCTGCAAGAAGGCGCACACGCCGCGCAACTTCGACGCCATCCATCTCCGGCATTTTCCAGTCAAGCAGTACCAGTTCTACCGGTTCGGACGCGGCGCCCATGTTTTCCAGCAAAGCCAGCGCCTGCGCCCCGTTCGCCGCTTCGCTAACCCGGAAACCCCATTGGTTCAGCAGTTCGGAGAGGATCGCGCGCGAGATATCGATGTCATCCACCACCAGCACGTGCATCCCGCGCAGGTTGATGGACGAGCGGTTGATCTTCGCGTATCGAGGCACCGGGAAAGTGAGCGTGAAGGCAAAGGTACTTCCATGTCCGGGTGCCGAAACAACCGCAATATCGCCGCCCATCTTTTCCACCAGTCGTTTGCTGATGGCCAGGCCCAGGCCGGTTCCGCCATATTTGCGGGTGGTCGAGCTATCTGCCTGGGAAAAAGCCAGGAACAGGCGGGCTAGCTGCTGTTGGGTCATGCCGATGCCGCTGTCGCGCACGGAGAAGCGCAAGGTCGTCTCTCCCCGTGCGAAGGCAAGCTGCTCGACCTGGATATGGATTTCGCCTTTCTCGGCGAACTTCACCGCATTACCCACCAGATTGTTCATCACCTGGCCCAGGCGCAGCGGATCGCCAATCAAGGTAGGCGGCACGTTATGATCGATTTGAAACAAGAGCTCCAACCCCTTTTGCTCAGCGCCCAGCACAAGCAGGTTGGCGACGTTCTCCATCACCTCTTCGATCGAGAATTCGGCACTGTCGAGCTCCAATCGTCCCGCTTCGACCTTGGAATAATCGAGGATGTCGTTGAGGATGGAAAGCAGCGCCGTCGACGCGACATGAATCTTGCTGAAGTAATCGCGAAGCTTGGGTGGCAACTCACTGCCCAGTGCAAGATGCGAAAGCCCAATGATCCCGTTCATCGGCGTGCGGATTTCGTGGCTCATGTTGGCCAGGAAGTCGCTCTTGGCGCGATTGGCGACTTCGGCGGCCTCCTTGGCAATGGAGAGCGCCTGCTCTTGTTGCTGCAATTGCTCAACCAGGGATTCGAGGGCGTCCCGCGATACCGTGGTGGCCGCCAACTGGTCGGCGGTGCGGTTGAAGCTGTCGGCCAGGAGATCAAGCTCAAGGACGCCAGCACGTGGCGACCGAACCTCGCGCCGTCCCGCGCCGAAGGATTGAATGGCGGCACCCATGGCGTCGAGCGGTCGAAGAATGTGGCGGTAAAGATAAAACCCGGTCGCGGCGGTGAACAGCAAGATCATCAGGGCGCACAGGATCAACAACCGGAACGTTTGCTCAATGGCCAAACGTTGCTCCTCGATGGCCTGGTGATGCAGCGCCTTGACCCAAGACGAGAAATCCAGCAACACCGTCGTCAACGAGGTCAGATAAACGTCGCCCGCACTGGGTGCGGGATTCTGACGCATGACGGTGAACAGTTCGTCGCTCCAGGCCAGAAGGCGCCGCGCCTCGGCAACATCGGCGACCGAGCGGACGCGGGCGATGCCATCGAGATCCTGACTGATCAGCGTCAGATTGCGCAGCCATTGGACGACGTCGATCGGGTGGATTTCACGATCATTGACCAGCGTCATCTGCTCGGCGGCATTGCTGACGATATGTTGGGTACGACTGGCAAGTTCCTCGCTGGCTTGCAGGTGCGTGTAGGAGCGATGGACCAGCAGACCACCGACGACGAAGGCGACGAGTACCAGAGCGGCAATGCGGCGATATGAATTGCGCAGGCTTTTCATCATGGGTGCTCGTGCTGACTGAGGCCGGCGATGTCGATGCGCAGGGAATCCACCGCTTGCAGGGATCCGAGGTGCAGCGCGTCGAGCAGATTGCCGGTCACATGGGCGGTGGCCGGCGACCGGGTATCGAGCCAGCGCAGCTGTGTCTCCAGCATCGGCAGCAGTGCCTGTGACAGGCTGACGCGGTTGATGGTCTGCGCGAGCACCTGTTGCGCCACCGCCGGGGCCAGCTTCATCGACCTGGCCAGAATGGCCGCGGCTTCGCGCGGCTGCGCGACCAGGAAACGTTCGGCGCGCAAAAGGGCGCGCAGCACGCGTTTCACCTCTTCGGCATGGGATTGCGCGTAACCGCGCCGGGCGACGAGAACCTCGAACTGCGGATAGACCCAGGGCGCCTCGAAAGCGACGCCATTGGCCCCGAGTTGGGCGAGCGCCTGGGACACGTAGGGCTCGCGCATCGACAGGGCGTCGATCTTCCCGGCTGCGAGTGCGGCTACCAACTGCTCAGCCGGATAGTAGGCATGAACCACCCGTGCCGACTCGACACCGTTGGCCTGGAGTATGCGGTCCAAAAAGAAATGCACGGCTGAAATCTGCTGGGTGCCGACCCGCTTGCCAGCCAGGTCGGCAATGCGGGAGATGCCGCTATCCCTGCGCGCCACGATGCTGTTGATCGACCGGGCCGACTGCAGCGTGGCCGCGATGACCAGATCCTTGCCCTCCCTCAACACCTCCGCCGCCGGGAGGTCCGCCGTCGAGGTGATGTCGGCCTGGTCGGCGAACAATCCCTCGGTCAGCGCCCGCTTGCCGCCGGGATAGGTTGTGTAGGCGGGCGCCAGGCCTTCCTGCTCGAAGAACGCCTGCTCCCGCGCCAGAATCATCAACACGGCACTGGGCTGCATCGCCAGTCCGATGCGTATCGGCAGCGGTGCCGCCGGCCGTTCGCACCCCACCAGCGTGGTCAACAGGGCCAGGAGGAGGCCCAGCGCCGCCATGCCCGCAGGTCTGCGCGTCCGGCCGGACTCGAGTTGAGGCTTCATGGGGTCATTGACCCTTCATCATCGATTCGATCCGCCTTCCCTGTTGCCATCCGGACTCCAAGCTTCAGGTTTGAAGTATTCATGATTGCCCTTCGATTAAATCCCACATGCGATGCCCATGCAAGCCCGCCCATTCCTGGGCTGGCTCACCACATCCATGGCTGGCACTCCGAGGTATGGAAGGAATCGGGCAGGTTTGGGCAGTATGGTCATGCTTGGTCATTCTTTGAATTTGCATAAGAAGTGTTTTTCACCCCCATTTCTGACGATTCACGGATGGGCTTTTCAACCACATGAAGAGCGCTATCACACCTTTGATCGCCACCGGGCAGTGGAAAACCCCTCACCTCCCGCGGCAATCCCCTGCGTGACCGGGTCAGCCCAAATTTGTGTCTGCTGGAGCCATCCGCTCTTGTCGGATACTGACCATCAAAGTTGAATATCATGTCTGGAGAAGATCCTGGACCGGCCGTGCGGCGGTCAAGAGCCAGAGCACCCTGAGCCTGCTCAACACCGGGCAGCAGCTGATCGTTGCCAGCGGAACTGAAGGCCAAAAAGGCCGCTGCGGAGACGATCGAATAAAGAAAATTGGTCATTTTGTATTTCCTTTATCAGAGGGTTGAGGACCGTCATTGCCAACGACTCATATGACGGACGACCAGCATGACTCACATGGTTATCATCCTTACAATGGTATTGCCTCGTTGGCCAAGGCCGGCGGCTCCTTCGGCTCGTCAGGTCGTCTGCTTCGGCTCTCCATTGTTCGGATCCAGGCGTGTCGTCGCGTTTGACATAGACTGCGGTCCATTGCCGCAATTTCCCGCTCATTCCCATGCAATACCGCTCCCTTGGCCGCAGCCAGCTTAAAGTCTCCGCCCTCTGTCTGGGCACCATGATGTTTGGCGACCAGACTGGTCGCGAGGAGGCTGGCGCCATCGTCGCAGACGCGCAGGCGCAGGGCGTCAACTTCATTGACACGGCGGACGTCTATTCCCGGGGCGGGGCGGAAACCATGCTCGGCGAACTGCTCAAGGGCCGGCGCCACGACTGGGTGCTGGCCAGCAAGGTTGGCAACGCGATGTCGCAGCGCGTCAACGAGGGTCGCTATTCGCACAGCTGGATGCTGCGCGAGGTGGCGGCATCTCTGGCGCGCTTGCAAACCGATTACCTGGACATTCTGTACCTGCATCGCGACTTCAACGGCATGAACCTGGAGGAACCGCTGCGCGCGCTCGATGCGCTGCTGCGCGCCGGCCAGATCCGTTACTGGGGTGTTTCCAACTTCCGAGGCTGGCGCATCGCCGAACTGGTGCGCGTGTCGGGGCAGCTCGGCATGCCGGCTCCGGTGGTGTGCCAGCCCTATTACAACCTGCTCAACCGCATGCCCGAGGTGGAGGTCCTGCCCGCCTGCGCGCACTACGGCATCGGCGTCGCGCCCTACAGCCCGATTGCGCGCGGCGTGCTGGCCGGCAAGTACCTGCCGGGGCAGGCGCCCGACCCGCTGAGCCGTGCCGGACGCGCTGATGC
>CAIMBE010000168.1 GCA_903839085.1 uncultured beta proteobacterium
CCCATTTACGTCAACTACCCAGAAAATGACCTACTGCGTCGCCATCAAACTCAATGCCGGACTGGTTTTTCTGTCCGACTCGCGCACCAATGCCGGCCTGGACCAGATCAGCACCTTTCGCAAGATGATCGTCTACGAAAAGCCGGGCGACCGCTTCATGGTGCTGCTGTCGGCCGGCAACCTCAGCATTTCGCAGTCGGTGCGCGAGATCCTGCAGGTCGAACAGCTCAAGGAGCACGAAGACAGCGACCCGATCACGATCTGGAACGCCCGCAGCATGTTCGACGCGGCGCGCGTGCTGGGCTCCGCGATCCGCCATGTGTATGAGCGTGATGCGGCCTCGCTCAAGCAGGCTGGCGTCGAATTCAATGTATCGCTGATTTTCGGCGGCCAGATCCAGGGCGAGGGCATGCGCCTGTTCCAGGTCTATTCGGCCGGCAACTTCATCGAGGCGACGCCCGAGACGCCCTACTTCCAGGTTGGCGAATCGAAGTACGGCAAGCCGGTGCTCGACCGCGTCATCACGCCCGCGACGCCGCTGGACGAGGCCGCCAAGTGCGCCCTGGTGTCAATGGACTCGACCCTCAAATCGAATCTGTCGGTCGGCTTGCCGCTGGACATGGTGATCTACGAGGCCAACACCTTCCAGACCGACAAGGTGGTCTGCATCGACGAGAACAACCCCTACTTCCGCATGCTGCACGGCAGCTGGGGGCAAAAACTGCGCGAAGTCTTTGACAGCATCGAAGACCCGATGTGGGCCGGCGAGCAAACCGACGTCCCCCTGATGACGCAAACCGGCCGCAGCCAGCCGCTGAAAAAAATAAGCACGCCGCAAGAGAAGTTAATTTGAAACCATGCGGGACAGACCGCAGCTACGCGAAGCGAGCCAGCTCTGTCCCCAACTGGAAACGGGATGTTGGCTGTTCACCCTGCGCAACAGCCAATCAGGCGGCCCAGGTGACGGCGCCGTTCCAGGCCGTCGCCAGCACCAGCGCGCCAAAAGCAATCCGGTAGTAGGCAAAGCCGGCAAAGCTGTGCGTTGCAATGTAGCGCAGCAGCCAGCGGATGCACAGCCAGGCGCTGAGGAAAGACACCACCAGACCGACGGCAAACAGCGGCACATCCGCCAGCGACAGCAGCGCACGCTCCTTGTACAGGCTGTAGGCGCCGGCGCCGATCAGCGTGGGCACCGCCAGGTAGAAAGAAAAATCGGTGGCCGCCTTGCGCGACAGGCCCAGCAACATGCCGCCGATGATGGTGGCGCCGCTGCGGCTGGTGCCCGGGATCATGGCCAGGCACTGCGCCAGGCCGACTTTCAGCGCGTCCATGGGCGTCATGTCCTCCACCGTCTGAATCCGCGCCACCGAAGGATTCTTTTGCTGGCGCCGTTCGGCCCACAAAATGATGAAGCCGCCGAGGATGAAGGTGCTGGCCACCACCAGCGGCGTGAACAGATGCGCCTTAATGGCCTTGCCGAACAGCAAACCCAGAATGACGGCCGGCACAAAGGCGATCAGCACATTGAGGGCGAAGCGCCGCGCCTGCCGATCGGTCGGCAGGGCCAGCACGGTATCGCGGATCTTCTGCCAGTAGACCAGGATCACGGCAAAGATGGCGCCCGTCTGGATGGCGATGTCGAACACCTTGCCTTTTTCGTCGTCAAAACCCAGCATGGCACCCGCCAGTATCAGGTGCCCGGTCGATGAAATCGGCAGAAACTCGGTCAACCCTTCGACAACGCCCATGATGGCGGCTTTGATCAGCAATGCAAAATCCAAACAAACTCCTTGAAAGCGCAGCGATTATCGCCGGCTGCCGCGGCATGGATCGCCGCAGGCCTTCGGCCTTCGCGATGACGAAAGGGGCACAGTGGCGAAACAGTTCATGGTAAGAGCAGTACGGCGACGGCCTGCTGCCACCGCCATTGCGAGCGCAGCGCGGCAATCCAGCGGGCTACTCGTAGCGCAACGCCTGGATGGGCAGCAAAGCGGATGCGCGCCGCGCCGGGTAGAAGCCGAAAAAGACGCCAACAAAGGCCGAGAACCCGACTGCCAGCGCGACCGAGTTGACGCTCATGCTGACCTGCCAGCCGGCGAACTCCCCGACCGCCCAGGTGGCGATCGCGCCCAGCGCCACGCCGATCGCGCCGCCGATCAGGGACAGCGTCACGGCCTCGATCAGGAACTGAGCCAGAATGTCGCGCCCGCGCGCGCCCACCGCCATTCGCAGGCCGATCTCGCGCGTGCGCTCGGTCACGCTCACCAGCATGATGTTCATGATGCCGATGCCGCCGATGATCAGGCTGATGCCGGCCACCGCCGCCAGCAGCAGGGTCATGATGCGGCTCGACGCTTCCTGCGCCTGCAGGATCTCGGTCAGGTTGCGCACCGAAAACGGGTCGTCGCCGCCGGGTTGCACCTTGAAGCGCTGTCGCAGCAGGTCCTTGATGCTGTCCTCGGCCACCTTCATGCTCTGGCCCTCGCGCACCTTGACGCTGATCGAGCCGACGCGCTTGAGCTTGCCCGCGGTGCCGCCCTGAATCCGGTTGCGGTAGGTGGAGATCGGAACCAGCACCACGTCGTCCTGGTCCTGGCCCATCGAGTTCTGCCCTTTCTTGGAGAGCACGCCGATGATGGTGACCGGAATCTTCTTGACCCGGATCACCTGGTCCAGCGGGTCGGCCTCGCCAAAGAGTTCGCGCGCCACGGTCTGGCCGACGATCGCGACCTTGGCGGAGCCCTGAAGGTCGGCCGCGTCAAAGCCGCGCCCGTCCTCCACCGGCCACTCGCGCGCCTCGAGGTAATCGTTGGTGGTGCCGAAGATCGAGGTGCTCCAGTTGGTGTTGCCCGCCACCACCTGGGCGCCGGTGCGCGAACTCGGCGCCGCAACCTGGACTTCGGGCACCTCGCGGCTGATCGCCAGCGCGTCGTCCTCGGTCAGGCCCTGACCGGTCTGGGCGCCCAGTCGCACGCCGCCGGCCGTGACGCCGCCCGGTATCACCAGCATGATGTTCGAGCCCAGGCCCTTCATCTGCTCCTGCACCCGCTGCGTCGCGCCGCTGCCCACCGCGATCATGGTGATGACCGCCGCCACGCCGATGATGATGCCCAGCATCGTGAGAACCGAGCGCAAGGTATTGGCGGCGAGCGCGCGCAGCGCAATGCGAAAGGGGGCCAGGAAGTTCATTGAGCCCCCACGCTCGTCGCTTCGCGTACTGCGCTGCCCCCCGAGGGGTCCCTCGCGCCCTGGGGCGGCCCGGCGGCGCTCGATGCCGGTTCTCCATGGCTTGTCTGACGCACGTCCTCGACGATCTGCCCATCGCGAAACACCAGTTTGCGCCGCGCCCAGTTGGCAATGTCGCTCTCGTGCGTCACGATGACCACCGTCATGCCCTGCGCGTTGAGCTCGGTGAGCAAGCGCATGATGTCTTCGCTGGTTTTGGTGTCCAGCGCCCCGGTCGGCTCATCGGCCAGGATCAGCTGCGGCTGGTTGACCAGCGCGCGGGCGATCGCGACCCGTTGCTGCTGCCCGCCCGACAACTCGGACGGCGTGTGCCCGCTGCGCTCGCCCAGGCCGACGCGCTGCAGCGCCGCCAGCGCGCGCGCGCTGCGCTCGGCCGCCCTGACACCGGCGTACAGCATCGGCAACTCGACATTTTCCAGCGCGCTGGTGCGCGCCAGCAGATTGAACTGCTGAAAGACAAAGCCAATGCGGCGGTTGCGGATCGAAGCCAGCTGATCCTGCGTCATCGCCTCGACCTCCTCGCCGGCCAGGCGGTATTCGCCGCTGGTCGGCAGATCCAGGCAGCCCATGATGTTCATCAGGGTCGACTTGCCCGAACCCGACGCGCCCATGATGGCGACAAACTCGCCCTCCGCAATGTCGAGCGAGACGCCGCGCAAGGCGTGCACCGTCTGCTCGCCCATGCTGTAGGTCTTGACCAGATCGCGCGCCTCGATCAGCGAAGTGGTATTTGCGGATGCACCCATGAATAACGATGTTAACGATGAAACGTCGTCATTGCGAGCGAAGCGTGGCAATCCATGAATCCGGGCTACCAGGATTGCCGCGTCGTTTCACTCCTCGAAATGCATGGATTGCCGCGTCGCTGCGCTCCTCGCAATGACGGCATTCATGCATGTTTCGGAGTGCCTTCGATGCCATGACAATCAGAACGGCATGCGCGGCCCGGTGGCGGGCCGGCTTTGCGCCGAGGCCGAGCCCGGCGTGACGGTGCCGGTGATCACCAGCGCGCCTTCCTTGAGCACCGCCGCCTCCGGCGAATTGGGATCGACCAGCAGTTCGGTGCTGGTGCCATCGGTGATGCCGAGCCGCACGTTGTAGGCGCGCGGCTGGCCATCCTCGCCCATCAGGTAAATGCGGCCACGCGAGGTCTGCCGTCCCGCCGCCTGCGCGACCAGCGCCGCGTACTTCGGTTTCTGCTCGGCGCTCAGCAGGTCGCCGATGCGGGCGCGAATATCGGCGCTGATGCGATCGCGCGCCTTGGTCCGCTCCTCCGGCCCCAATTCGCGCAGTCCCATGAATTTGGAGCGCGCGTCCGCATAGATGGCATCGACCTTCTCGACCTGCGACGGGCTCAGGGCCAGTTCGGTGACGACACGGTTGCGAAACTCGGTCGCCGGATTGCCGGACGCCGGCGGCGCCGCGACGGCGACGTCGGGCCCCCGTGCGGCGCTGGCCGCCGAAGCCGGAGCGGGATCGGCCGCCGCTGCCTTCGCCTTGCCGGCGCCGCCCGAAGCTGCTTTGCCGGCAACGCCCGGCGCGGCCGCGGTCACGGCTGCATGGGCGGCTGGGGGCGCCCCAGTCGGTTGCATCTGCTCGTACTTCAGGCGCTGCTCGGGTGTCAGCATGCGGCCGATCTGTTCCCGCATGTCGGCGCTGATCTTCTCGCGCGCCGCCGTGCGCGCCTCCTCCGGCAGATCGCGCAGCGCCATGAAGCGGGGCCGCAAGCCGGCGCTGATGGCGTCGAGCTGCGCCTGCTGCTCGGGACTCAGTTTGAGTTCGCTCAGAAGGCGCTCGCGCTGCGCGGCAAAACCGCCCGCCGCCGCCGGCTGGGCCAGCGCCTGGCCAAGCCAGCTCCAGTGGCCGGTCTGTCCGGTGCTGGCGGCTGAGGCGCGCGCGGCAGGCGCCGCGGCGGCGGCAGGCTCGATACCGGCGATGCGCACGCGCAGCGCGGCATTGGGCACCTTGAGAACATTCTCGCGCGACTCGACGACCACGCGCACATTGGCCGTCATGCCCGGCAACAGGCGACCGCCGACGTTGGAAAACCCGATCACCGCGACATAGGTCACGACATTGGCGACGTTCTGCGCCGCCTTGCGCACCTGGCGCACCTCGCCCTCGAAGGTCTGGCCGGGAAAGGCGTCGACCGTAAAACTCGCCTTCTGCCCGGTGCGGATGCGACCGACATCGGACTCGTCGATGCTGGCCTCGACCTGCATGTCCTGCAGGTTCTGCGCGATCACGAACAGCTCGGGCGACTGCAGGCTGGCCGCCACTGTCTGACCCTTCTCGATCGCGCGCTTGATCACGATGCCGTTGACCGGTGAACTGATCTGTGTCCGCGCCAGGTCGATGCGCGCCTGCGCCATTGCCGCCTCGCGCTGCGCCACATTGGCCTGCGCGCTCTTGATCTGCGCTTCGGTGACACCCAGTTGCGCCTGCGCCGACTTCAAGGCCTCGGTCGAGGTGTTGACCAGGGCGCGCGCCTTGTCGGCCTCGCTCTGGGTGATGAACTGCTTCTCGACCAGGCTCTGCTTGCGCTCCAGATCGCGCTGCGCTTCGATCAGGTCAACCTGGGCGCGCGAGACGCTGGCCCGGCTGGCGGCTGAATTGGCCTGCGCCGTCAGCACCGTGGCGCGCGCGGCGTCGACGTCGGCCTGCGCCGAGCGAACCCGGTACTCGAAGGTCTCGGGGTCGATCACCGCGATCAGCTGGCCGGCCTTGACCTCGGAGTTGAAGTCCACGTACAGGTCCTTGATCTGCCCCGAGACCTGGGTGCCGACCGACACCTGCGTCACCGGATTGACGGCGCCGCTGGCCGACACCGCGGCCAGCAGAGGGCCGCGCTCGATCTTTGCGCTGCGGTACTGCAAAGCGTCGGCGCCAGCGCGCTGATTCCACCACCAAGCGACGCCACCTGCGATGAGCGCCAGACCCACCACCCCCGCGATCCAGTACGACTTTTTCATACGAACCATTGTAGAAACTTGAAGACGCCGCTTCGTTTCCGTCCGGTAAAGACGCTGGCTTGAGCCGGATCAAGGTCATGTTCCAATAGCAGCGTTCAAACCAAGGTCCATCGTCATGAAATCCACATTCGCCCTGGGCGCTGCCCTCCTTCTCACGGGATTCGTTGCGCAGGCTCAGGAGGCCGACGCCCCGCTGTGGGAGATCGGCCTGGTCACGGGCTTTGCCTCAACCCCGGCCTACCCCGCTGCGAATGAGCGCACCCAGCGCGCGCTCGCCCTGCCCTTTCTGGTCTACCGGGGCGAGGTGCTGCGAACCGACCGCGATGGCTTGAGCGCGCGCGTGCTGCATACCAGCGACGTCGAGCTCGATGTCGGATTTTCCGCCGCGCTGCCTTCGCGCGCCAACGACAGCGCGGCCCGCCAGGGCATGGCCGACCTGGGCGCCCTGCTCGAAATGGGACCGCGTCTGAAATGGACGCTGTTGCGCCCGAGTTCCGACAGCCGATTGCAGGTTCAGCTTCCGTTGCGCGCGGTGCTCGAACTCAAGGACGGCATCAGCGCGCAAGGCCTGATCTTTGAGCCCGAGCTGAACTTTGAAAAGCGCAACGCGGGCGCCGGCTGGAGCCTGGCGGCGAGTGCCGGCGTCGTGCTGGGCGACCGCAAACGCAACGATTTCTTCTACGGCGTGGCTCCGCAGTACGCCACCCCCTTGCGTCCGGCCTACGAGGCGCAGTCCGGCCTCATTTCCAGCCGCCTGAGCGTGGGCACATCAAAACATCTGGGCTCCGATTGGCGCCTGTTCGGCTTTCTGCGCCTCGAGAACTATGCGGGCTCGGCCAATCAGGGCAGCCCGCTGCACCTGCAAACCAGCGCCGCTTCGGTCGGACTCGCGCTGGCCTGGACCCTGGGACGTTCAGAGGAACGCGCCCGGAACTAGCCGTCCAGGCGCGTTTCGCGCTCCCGCAAGGCCGGTCACGGCCTCATTTGCACGTTTCGTCGCACGCCGCTGGCGGGCCGTTGTGCCGCCGGGCACAGTGCGGACCTCGAATCAACAACCAGGGATGAAACCGTGATCAATCAAATTATTGCCAATACGCCGCGCTGGGTCTGGGTCCTGCTGCTGGCACTCCTGTGGCTCGGTCTGAGCCAGGCCCTCCCCCGCACCACCTCGCTCAAGCGCATCACGATCATGCCGCTGGCCATGACCGGACTGTCGCTCTACGGCACGGTGACCGCCTTTGGCGCCGATCCCACAGTGCTGCTGCTCTGGCTCACCTCGGCCAGCCTGATGGTCGTGCTGCTGATGCAGCGTTCGCTGCCTGAGGCGACCCGCTACGACCCGGCAAGCAGACGCTTTGCCATGCCTGGCAGTTGGGTTCCGCTGATGCTGATCGTGGGCCTGTTCGCAACCAAGTACGTGGTTGGCGCCACCAGCGCGATGCGGCCCGAACTGGCGCACGAGGCCGGCTTCAGCCTCGGCTTCGCCCTGCTGTACGGCGCCTTCAGCGGCGTCTTCCTGGCCCGCGCCGCGCGGCTCTGGCGTCTTGCACTGCAATTGGAGTCATCGCCGCGCACTATAGTGGCGTCATGAGCAGAGCCCGAACACATCGCGCACCCTTGCTGCCATTTTGAGGAAACACCATGAATCCGGCCATGACCCCAGAGCAAATCGAACGCGTGGCGCGCAAACGTGCCGCGCGAAAAATGGGCTGGTACATCCACGCCTTTGTCTATATCGCCGTGAACATCGGCCTGGCTGTGCTGTCGAGTTTCAGCGGCCGCCACTGGGCCCTCTTTCCGGCGCTGGGCTGGGGCCTGGGCCTGCTGATCCACGGCCTGGTGGTGTTCGTCGCGCCACCGGGCAGCGGCTTTCGCGAGCGCATGGTGCAAAGGGAGCGTGAACAACTCCAGCAGCAACAGGCCAAGCCGTAATTGCCATGCTGGAGCAGACCCGCAAGCGCTGGACGCCACTCGCGCTGCTGCAGCGCGGCCTGCCCGTTCTCGCCGGCAACACCGTGATCGCCCTGGGGCTCACGGCGGTCGGCGACGGCGATTTTGGCGGCAACCTGGTCTACTCGCACTGCATCGGCATCTGCATCTGGCTGCTGATCGAAGTCTCCCGGTTCGGCTTGATGCGAGACGCCAAACAGCAATGGCGGCGCCTGTACCTGATCGTTCCGTTGTGCGTCACGCTGGGCTACGTCGCCGGTATTTACCTCGCGGCCCGGCTGCTCAGCGATCAGGGCATCGGCATCTGGTCCGAGCACCCGCGCCTGATGCTGGGCTACCTGCTGCTGAGTCTGCTGGCCGGCAGCGCGCTGACCTATTACTTCATGAGCCGCGAGCAGCTTGCCTCTGCCGGCGAAGCAATGGCGCTCGCCAGCGCGCGGGCCGAGGCCGCGCAGCGCCACGCCGCCGAATCCAAGCTGGTCCTGCTGCAGTCCCAGCTGGAGCCCCACATGCTGTTCAATACGCTGGCCAACCTGCGCGCGCTGATCAGCACCGACCCGGCCGCAGCCACCGCCATGCTCGACCGGCTCAATGGCTACCTGCGCGCCACGCTGAACGCCTCGCGTGCCACCGCGCACCCGTTGCAAATGGAGTTCGACCGCCTGCGTGACTACCTGGAACTGATCAAGGTGCGCATGGGGCCGCGCCTGCGCTACACGCTGGAACTGCCCGCAGAGCTGACGCAGGTCCTGATGCCACCGCTGCTGCTGCAGCCGTTGGTGGAAAACGCGATCAAGCATGGTCTGGAGCCCACGGTCGACGGCGGCAGCATCGCGGTCAGGGCCATGCGTGCAGAGGAGCAACTGGTCCTCGAGGTAAGCGACACCGGCGCTGGTTTCGACGCCACTCGCGCCGCGCTTGAGAGCGCGGATGGCGGCTTCGGCCTGTCGCAGGTGCGCGAGCGCATCGCAGCGGCTTATGGCGAGCGTGGCCGGCTCGAGTCCGCGTCGACCTGCGGTGCGGGCAGCACGATCCGCATTCATCTGCCGTTTTCCATCGGCAACCGCTGAGCAAAGGAGTTTTCAAATGCAATGGGACGCCATCGTTATCGGATCGGGCATCGGCGGCCTGAGCGCCGCCGCTGCGCTGGCGCGCGCCAACAAGCGAGTGCTGGTGCTGGAGCAGCACCTCGTGCTCGGCGGCATGACGCAGACCTTCGAGCGCCAGGGTTTTCACTTCGCCACCGGCGTGCACTACATCGGCGGCGTCGGTCCGCACAGCGGCAGCGCCGGCAGCTTTGGCCGCCTGCTCGACTGGCTGGGCGACGGCAGCCTGCGCTTTGCCCCCTTGCCAGCGGCGTTCGATTGCGTGCGCCTGCGCGATGCCACCCTGGCGCAGGGCGAGTTCCGCTTCACCTTCGGCGCGCCCGAGTCCGACAACATCGAGCGGCTCAAGGCCATGTTTCCGCAGGACGCGTCCGGTTTGGACCGCTACGCGAGCGATTGCAAACAGGCCAGCCGCGCGGCGCGGCAGATGTTCGCGATGCACGGCCTTCCCAAGCCGGTGGGCGCGATGCTGGGCTGGCTGCGCGGCGCGGCACTGCGCAAGGCCGCGCAGACCACGCTGGCGCAAGCGCTGGCCGACATTCACGACCCGACGTTGCGCAAACTGCTGGGTGCGCGCGGCGGCGATTACGGCCTGGCTCCGGCCGAAGCCCCGCTGATGCTGCACGCCACCGTGATGGGCAGCTACCGCCACGGCGCATGGTACCCGGTCGGCGGCCCGCAACGCTTCGCCCAGAGCCTGGGCGCCACCGTGCGCGCGGCCGGCGGCGAGTTGCGCACATCCGCCGCGGTGAGCGCGATCCTGGTGGAAAAGGGTCGCGCCTGCGGCGTGCGCTTGCGCTCGGGCGACACTGAATCGGCGCCAGTGGTGGTCTCGGCGATGGGCGCCGGCAACACCGCTGCCGCTCTGGCGCGCCACATCGCGCCCGACTGGCAGGCCCGCATCCGGCGCATGCAGTCCAGCGGCAGCTACGTGGCATTGTTCCTCGGCTTCGACGGCGACATCCGCAACGCCGGCATCGATGGCGCAAACCACTGGATCTACGAGAGCGAAGCCGGCCCCGACGCGCTCGAGTGGCCGGACCCGACCGACACCGACGCGCCTTCGCTTTTTGTTTCGTTCGGCTCGCTCAACGATCCGGAGCACAGCGGCGGCCACACGGCCGAGTTGCTGGCGCCCTGCGGCTGGGATGTTTTTTCACAATGGCAGGATTCGCGCCTGGGCGCGCGGCCTGAAGACTATGAAGCGACCAAGTCGTGGATCGAAGAACGTCTGCTGGCCCAGTTCAAGCGGCTGTTTCCGGCGCTGGCCGAGCGGGTGCTGTTTCACGAACTCGCCACGCCGCTCTCGCATGCCGCCTACGCCAATGCGCCGCAGGGCGCGATGTACGGCCTGCGCATGACGGCCGAGCGCCTGCTCGACCCGGCCCTGCATGCGCGCACGCCGGTGCCAGGCCTCTATCTCGCCGGTCAGGACGTGGCCAGCCTGGGCGTTCAGGGCGCCGCCATGGGCGGCTTCATGGCGGCGGCGTCGATCGAGCCGCGCCTGTGGAAGCAGATGTCGCGATGAGGCACGCCGCCCCGACCGCGCTGATCGCGGAAGATGAACCGCTGCTGGCTGGCGCGCTGAAGGCCGAACTGGCGCTGGCCTGGCCCGAACTGCAGGTGCTGGCACTGGTCGGGGATGGGGCCTCGGCCGTCACCAAGGCGCTGCAGCTTCTGCCCGACGTACTGTTCTTCGATATCCGCATGCCGGGCTTGAGCGGGCTCGAGGCTGCGGCCGAACTGGCCGACCGCTGGGACAGCAGGACCACGCGCGGCGCGCCTTTTCCGGCGCTGGTTTTTGTCACGGCCTACGACCAGTACGCCATGGCCGCTTTCGAGGCGCAGGCGATGGACTACCTGCTCAAACCGGTGCAGAGCGAGCGCCTGAAGAAGACGGTGGCAAAACTGCAGGCGACACTGTCCAGTCGCTCGCAAGCCATGGTGAATTTTGAAACCACGCTCGGTCAGCTGCGTGCTTTGCTGGGCGAAAACGCGAGGCCTGCCGCCGCGCCACTGAAGATGATCCAGGCCAGCGTGGGAACCTCGATTCGCATGCTGCCAGTTTCCGAGGTGGTCTATTTTGAGGCGGCTGACAAGTATGTGCGGGTGCTCAGCAGCGAACACGAATACCTGATCCGCACCGCGCTCAGGGAACTGCTGCCGCAGCTCGATGCCGGCGTCTTCTGGCAGGTCCACCGCGGCACCGTGGTCAACTCCGACTGCATCGACAGCGTGGCGCGCGACGAGGCCGGCAAGCTGAGCCTGTCGCTGCGCGGGCGACCGGAGAAACTGCCGGTAAGCCGGCTCTACGCCCATCTGTTCAAGGCGATGTAGTCAGTGCCTTTGGATAGGCAGGCATGTCAAAACCGGCATTGGCCAGGTTCCTTAGCACAAGGGTAGCGGCGTCATCGACCAAGGCACACAGCGGCGGGCGCACCACGCCCCAAGTCGGGTCTTGCGAGAACTCGGCGACCACCCGCTTCATCGCTGCAATCATGGGCACGGCCTGAAAGATGGCGCGAACCACATCGGCCCTGGCCTGCAGCGCGGCGCCCTGCGCGCCATTCCAGCCTTCGAACAGCGCATGGATGCCCGCCGGGTTCATGTTCACGGTGGCGCTGATGCACCCGGCCGCGCCCAGCGGCAGCGCTTTGGACAGCAGGGACTCGCTGGCCGGAAAGACATCAAAGCCATCACCGGCAAAGTTCTCGATCATGGCCTTGGTGTTGTCCCAGCTGCCCGATGAATCTTTGGCGCCGACCACGGTATCGGGGTAGCGCTTGCGCAGCATGGCAATCAGGTTCAGGGTGATGGGCACCTGCGTGACCTGGGGAATGTGGTACAGATAAACCTTGAGCCGCGCATCGCCAACGCGCTCTATCACTTCGGAGTAATAGGCATAAAGCCCCTCGTCGGAAACACCTTTGTAGAAAAAAGGCGGCAGCATCAGCGCACCGGAAGCGCCGCTTTGCACCGCATGCCGGGTCAGTGTGGTTGCATCGGTGATGGAACAGCCACCGGTGCCCGGCATCAGGCGCGCAGCCGGAATGCCGGCTTCCAGAATCGCATCGGTCAGGGTCAGACGCTCCGCCACGGCGAGCGACGCCGCTTCCGAATTGGTGCCAAAAATCGCCAGCCCCGCCTTGTTGTCAATCAGCCAGCGGCAGTGCGCCACAAAGCGTTTGACGTCAGGCTCCAGAGAAGCCTTGAACGGTGTCAGAAC
>CAIMBE010000169.1 GCA_903839085.1 uncultured beta proteobacterium
AAAGGGCGGGGGACAGCCGCGGAGCTAAGTGCCCCGTCAGCCAGATCCTCCCAACAGGCTGAACGGCGTTTGGCTCGTCATCATGTCGGGCCGATAGACAAACCATCCGCAGCCGGTTTGATCGGCCTTCTTTAGCAAACGATTGTTTGGTATACTGTGATGCGACAGCCACCACCACGCCATGACCGCAGCTCAAAAATCACACACCGACAGCCGCTTGCCGCTGGTGCTGGACCAGGCCGCCAGGCTGTTTCGCACTCGGGGCTTCGAGGGCACCTCGGTGCGCGACATCGCGCGCGCGGTCGGCATGCTGCCGGGCTCGCTGTACTGCCACTTTGCGACCAAGGAAGAGCTGCTGACAGCGGTCTACATCAAGGGCGTGGAACAGATCAGCCGCGCGGTGCAGAGCGCGGTGGCACGGCTCGCCGACCCCTGGGACCGGCTCGAGGCGGCCTGCGTGGCCCATCTCGAGTCGATCCTGCGCGACGACGACTATGCGCAGGTCGTCATCCGGGTGCGTCCGGCCGACGTGGCGCTGGCCAACCAGAACCTGATCGACCTGCGCAACCGCTATGAGAAGCTGTTCATCGATCTGGTCAAGGCCCTGCCCCTGCCCAGGGGCGCCGACCGCAGGGCCTTTCGCCTGATGCTCATCGGGGCCCTCAATTCGTCGCAAACCTGGTATCGCCCCGACGGACGATACAAGCCGCGCGCCATCGCGCACAAGTTCATCACCCTGCTGCGCCAGGGTCAGGAGGTTCTCGCATGAGTCAGACTGTGATACCCAAGGTTCTTGTCACCAAGATTGGTTTTGACGGCCACGACCGCGGCAGCCGGGTGGTGGCGGCGGGCCTGCGCGACGCCGGCATGGAGGTGATCTACACGCCGCCCTGGCAGGAAATCGCCACGGTGGTGAAACTCGCGACCGAGGAGGATGTCGATGTCATCGGCATTTCGTCGCTCGCGACCGACCATCTGATCGTGCCCAAACTGATGCTTGCCCTGCGCGAGGCGGGCCTGTCGGATATTGCCGTGATCGTCGGCGGCATCGTGCCCGATGAGGACGAGGCGATGCTGCTGGGTTCCGGCGTGGCGCGCGTCTTCCACCCGGGCAGCGCGATGGCCGATATTGCCGCCTGCGTGCGCGAACTTGCCGCGAGCGGACGGGCGCGTCGCCTGGCCGTCTAGCCCCGGCTGAACATGGGAGATCCTGCAATGAACCAAGCGATCAATGAACAACTGCCGTCCGGGGGCGATGCCCTGGCGACCTGGCAGCAAGACTACGCCGCCAGCATGGGCGCGGACAAGACCGTCGTCAACCGTTCCGGCGTGCCGATCCAGCCGCTCTACACCAGCCGCGACTGGAACGCCCACGATCACGCGGCCGAACTTGGCCTGCCCGGACAGGCGCCCTACACGCGCGGCATCTACGCCAGCATGCACCGGGGCAAGACCTGGTCGCAACGCCAACTCACCGGCCTGGGTACGCCCAGCGAATTCAACGCGCGCTTGCTGGAAGTTCTGGCGCAGGGCGCGACGGCGCTGTCGCCGATTCCGTGCAACTCGGTGTTCCGTGGCTACGACATGGACGAGTCGCACATCGAACTGCTGGGCACCTGCGGCACCGTGATCAACACCACGGCGCACATGGACCGCGCCCTGCAGGGCGTCGATCTGGCCACAATTTCCTGCGCCCAGAACGACCCGACCCCCTTCACCCTGCTGGCCTTCATGCTGGCCGCAGCACGCCGGCGCGGCACCGACTGGCGGCGCATCAGCGGCACCTCGAACCAGAGCGACTACCTGAGCCACTATGTCGCCAACCACATGTTCTTCCGCATTGCACTGCCGGGGGCGCGTCGCATCCTGACCGACCACATCGAGTTCTGCAACCGTTTCCTGCCCCGATGGAACCCGATGTCGGTGGTCGGGCAGCACACGCAGCAGGCCGGCGCAACACCTGCCGAATCGATGGCCTTCACGCTCTGCACCGCGATCCAGAACGCCGAGGACTGCATGGCACGCGGCATGGATCCGGACCAGTTCCTGCCGCGCTTTACCTTTTTCTTTGATGTCTCCATCAGCTTCTTTGAAGAAATTGCCAAGTTCCGCGCCGCGCGCCGGATCTGGGCGCGCATCACGCGCGATCAATTGGGCGCGAAAGACCCGCGCTCCTGGCGCTTCAAGTTCCATGCCCAGACCTCGGGCGTGGACCTGACGCGCCAGCAGCCGCTGAACAATATTTCGCGCGTCACGGTGCAGGCCATGGCCGGCATTCTGGGCGGCTTGCAGTCCCTGCACACGGACGCCTACGACGAGGCCCTGTCCTGCCCCAGCGAGTTCGGCGCCCGCATTGCCATTGCGACGCAGAACGTGCTGCGCGAGGAAGCCCACCTGACCGACGTGATCGACCCGCTGGGCGGCAGCTTCTACGTCGAGACCCTGACCGACCAGATGCAGACGGAGATCGAGCGCGTCATGAAAATTGTCCAGGAGGCCGGCGGCATGTACAAGGCGGTGGAAGCCGGTCTGGTGCAGGGCATGATCGGCGAGTCGGCCCGCAGATTCCAGCAGCGGGTGGATGCCGGCGAGCAGACCGTGGTCGGCGTGAATGCCTACCAGGTCGAGGAGGACAGCAGCGCACGGCCGATCAATGCCCGCCCGGACCGCGCCAGCATGCAGGCCCTGATCGACGAGTTCAAGACCTTCAAGGCCGAGCGCGCGCAGGCCGAGGTGCAGCGCTCGCTTGACGCGCTGGCGCGCGCGGCAGGCGATGTGAAGGACAACGTTTTCGGCCGTGTCGTCGAGGCCGCGCAAGCGGGCTGCACGCACGGCGAGATTTGCCAGACGCTGCGCCGCGAAATGGGCTTTGGCCACGTGCAGGCCGTCGTGTGAGCAAGCAGGCCGCCGCCCTCCGCGACTGGACGCCCTCGCCGGCCCTGCTGGCAGGGGATCGGCGGGCCGTCGCCCGCACCATCAGCCTGGTCGAGCATGGCACGGTCGACCCGCGCGTCCTGTCCGGTGCGCTCGCGCCCCACCTGGGACGCGCCCATGTGCTGGGCATCACGGGCGCGCCGGGGGCCGGCAAGTCGACGCTGGTCCATGCCATGCTGGGCGAGTTGCTGGCGCGCGGCCGGCGGATTGCCGTGGTGGCGGTCGATCCGTCGAGCCCGATCAGCGGCGGCGCCGTGCTCGGTGACCGCGTGCGCATGGGCGAACACGGCGCCCACCCCGATGTCTTCATCCGCTCGCTGGCAACGCGCGGACATCTGGGTGGCCTGTCCAGGAACACCGAGGAGATCGTCGATGTGCTCGACGCCGCAGGCTTTGACACCATCATCATCGAGACCGTCGGCGCCGGGCAGTCCGAGGTCGAGATCATGCGCGTCGCCGACACCCGCATCGTCGCCTGCGCACCCGGCCTGGGTGACAGCGTGCAGGCGATCAAGGCTGGCATCCTGGAGATCGCCGACGTGCTGGTGGTGACCAAGTCCGACCTGCCAGGCGCCGACGTCACGGCGCGCGACCTGAAGGACATGCTCCATCTGCGCGCCCCGTCCGCCGACGCCTGGACGGTGCCGGTGCTCGGAACCTGCGCCAGCACCAGCGCCGGCGTGGCCGGCCTGATCGACCGCATCGAGGAACACGGACGCGCCGCCGGCCGCGGCCGGCGCCTGCTGGCGCGGGCAGCGCGACCGGCGCCCGCGACCGCCAGCAACGCCGCCGATGTCGTCGATGTCGAAGAGTGGGTACGTGCTCTGGCGGCCGCCGACCCGTTTGTGCGCTCGCTCGGCATCAGTTGCACGCAGGCGGGAAGGGGCTGTGCCACCGTGGCCCTCACGCTGGAGCAGCGTCATCTCAACTTCAACGGCACCTGCCATGGCGGCGTCATCTTCACGCTGGCCGATACGGCTTTCGGACTGGCGTCCAACTCGCATGGCAAGGTGGCCGCCGGTATCGACGCGCACCTGACCTACCAGCAGGCCGCGCGCGCCGGGGACCGCCTGCAGGCCCGCGCCACCGAGGTGTCGCGCTCGCGCAAGCTGGCGGTCTATCGGGTCGATGTCACGCGCGCCGATGGCGCCGTGATCTCAAGCTTCACCGGCACCGTCTACATCACCGGCATTGATGTCGCAACGCCGGTGACGCAGGCGTCTCAGGAAAGCATGTAAGCGGCGGTCCCGGTGGACAGCAGTTCGCCGGTGGCACCCAAAAACTCCATCCGCACGGAAGCGACGCGCGAACCCAGGCGCATGACCTCGGCGCGCAACTCGAAGTGCTCGCCAATGGCCGGACGCAGGTAATCGACCCGCAGGTCGATCGTGCCGAGCTTGCCAAAACGATGCAGGCGTTGCAGCGGCGGCTCATCCATGTGGCGCGCACCGATGGCGGCCATCACGGCCAGCCCCGCCATCGCGTCAAGTCCCGCGCTGATGACGCCGCCGTGCAGCCGGTTGAAGCTGAAATGCCCGATCAGCTCGCGTTTCATGTCGATGCGCCCGCGCACCAGCTTGGGTTCGAGCGTGGTGATCTTCAAGCCAAGGACCTGGTTGAAAACGATCATTTCCTCGAAGATCTTCTTCAGCCCGATGACGAATTCAGGTTCGAATTCGATGTCTGCCGCGGGCGCTGTCTTCTTGATCATGGCGGTATTGTCACAGACCGAGCTGGCGCGAGGCCAGTTCCTTCATGATCTCCTCGGTGCCGCCTCCTATCATCATGACCTTGACCTCGCGGTAGATCCGCTCGCAGGCCGTGCCGCGCATGAAACCCATGGCGCCCAGAATCTGCACGCCCTGGTCGGCGCAGAACTGCATGGACTGGGTCGCATGGTTCTTGAGCAGGCAGACCTCGGCCACCCATTCTGCGCCCTTGGCATCGGCGTCGGCGCGGGCCGACACGGCATTGAGCCAAGCGCGGGTCGATTCGATCCGCATCTTCATGTCCATCAGCTTGTGGCGGATCACCTGATGATCCACCAGCGCCGTGCCGAAGGTCTTGCGCTGGCGCGCCCAGGCCAGCGCCTCGTCATAGCAGCACTCGCAAAACCCCAGCGCCATGGCGGCCATGGACAGGCGCTCACCGTTGAAGTTGGTCAGGATCATCTTGAAGCCGGTTCCCTCTTCGCCAACCAGATAGCGCGCCGGCACGCGCACGCCGTCAAAGCGCAGCTGCGCCGTGTCGGAGCAGAGCCAGCCCATCTTTTTCAGCGCCGTGCGCGAAATGCCGCTCGCGTCCCCCGGCACCATCAGCATCGAGATGCCACCGGGGCCCTTGTCCTTCGGATTGGTGCGCACCGCGGTCGTGAACCAGTCGGCGCGCATGCCCGAGGTGATAAAGACCTTTTCGCCATCCACCACGTACTCGTCGCCCTCGAGCCGGGCGCTGGTGCGCAGCGACATCACATCGGTGCCGCCGCCGGGTTCGGTAATCGCCAGTGCCGATATTTTTTCACCGCGCAGGATGGCCGGCACCACCTCCTGCTGCAAGGCGGCGCTGCCGTGGCGCAGCAGCGGCGGCAGGCCGATGTTGTGGCTGAACAGGCTCGCCATCAGGCCGCCGCTGCCGCCAAAGCGCGCCAGCGCGACCGTCATCGCATTGCGCAGGACCCACGGGCTCGGCGTGCCGCCCAGGGCCTCCGGATAGCCCATCGCGAGCCAGCCCAGTTCGGCAACACGCCGGTACAGGCGGCGCGGAAATTCTCCGGCCTCCTCCCAGGCATTGAGGTGCTCCGCGACTTCGGCCTGCACGAAACGACGCACGCCGTCCACCAGCAGTTGCGCATCCGCCTGAGATTCTTCCAGTGACGACATGTTCATTCCTTTGACTCCGGTACGGCGGCTTGAAACACCTTGGGCGTCTTCGCCCGGTGAAAACCATCGAACGGCCTGATCGCGGCACGCTCGCGGACTTCCTTCGACGCCGCCCGCATCGGCCAGCCCATCCGGACCTGCGGCCGCGCGCCGTCGATGCGCAGCGTGCTGCCGCTGATGAAGGAGGCGGCCGGACTCAGCAGAAAGACGATCCCGGCGGCGGTCTCGGCCTCGGTGCCAAAGCGTCCCAGGGGCACGGTTTGGGCCATTTCACGCAGCATCGGGCCCATCTCGGGCGGGTACTTGTCCATGCCGCTGGAGGCGATGTAGCCCGGCGCCACGGCATTGACGCGCACACCGCGGCCGGCCCATTCGACGGCAGCGGTCTCGGTGAAGCTGACCATGCCGGCGCGCGCCGCCCCGCTGTGCCCCATGCCCGGCATCGAGCCCCAGATGTCGGCCACGATATTGACAATGGCGCCGCCGTTCTTGTTCATGCTCTGCAGGAAGCACTCGCGCGCCATCAGGAAACCGCCGGTCAGGTTGGTATTGAGCACCGCCTCCCAGCCCTTGGCGCTGATCGCCTCCAGCGGCGTCAGGTACTGGCCGCCGGCATTGTTGACCAGCCCGTCGATGCGGGCGTGCGCAGCCACCACCGCGGCGACCACCTGTTTGACCGCGTCCTCATCGCGTATGTCGCAGGCATGAAAACTCGCGCTGCCGCCGTCCTCCCTGATTTCGGCCGCCACGGCCTGCAAGCTGTCGGCCTTGCGGCCCAGCAGGACCGTGTGCGCGCCCAGCGCGGCCAGTTCATGGGCGACGCAGCGCCCGATACCGGAACCGCCGCCGGTGATCAGAACCACCTTGCCGGCAAACAGACCCGGCGCAAACACAGAACCATAGCGCATCAGCACTCCTTCAAAAACAAAGCCATGACGGCGTCGGTCAACTCGTCGAGCGAGGCGCCCTTCTTTCGATCAAACCACTGGACCGACCAGTTCAGCGCCCCCAGGATCAGGAGCCGGGACAGTTTCACCGGCGCGCGCAAATGGCCGCTGGCATGCAGCGCCTCAAGCACCGGCGTCCAGGCCGCTTCGTAATCGGCCTGCAGCGCGGCCAGCACAGCGCGCTGGCGCGCATTCAAGGATCGATGCTCGTAAAGCATCACGGGTACAAAATCATTGCCGGGACCGAGCAAGGTCTCGAAATGGGCGCGCACCAGACGCCTGATCTGCTCCAGGGGCTCGGTCACCGCGACCCCGCGCAAGGTCTTGGCCTGCCGCGCAATGGCCGCCTGCATCCCCTCTTGCATCACCGCGCAAAGCAGGGCGTCCTTGCTCTTGAAGTGATAAAAGGGCGAGCCGCTGTGCATGCCAACGGCCGCGGCAATGTCGCGCGTGCTGGTGGCGTCGAAGCCGTTGCGCCGAAACAGGCGAGCGGCAGCGCTCAGCAACTGCTGGCGTCGGTTGCCATCGTCGCGCTCATCTTCGGTCTTGCGCGGACGGCCGCGCGCGCGCTTGGGCTCAAGGTGGCTTGGCGAAACGGAGGCGCTCATTGTCTCGCAGCATACCCAGAACGCACATTTTTGGCAAGCGCTTGCTTTGCATAAATATGGCGGCCACTTCAAACACCTGTTCACGACCAAACTTTTCCTTGCGTGGTATCCTGAAAGCGGCTTTATGCCAGCACTGACGCTTTGCTTCAATCTTGATCGGAGGTCTATCTTGTTTTCTTCTATCAGCATCCCTTTTGGCGCAAAAATGCTTTTCAATAGCGCCACCATCAAACCTGGCGTTGAATTTGATGATGTCGAACTGGCACTTGCCGAGATGTGCAGTGTTGTGAAGGAGACTTACGGCGGCGACAAGGGCGGTTTCATCGCCGGTCAGGTATTTCAGTTCTCTGGATTTGTTTCGGACGAAGGATCGCTGAGCGCGTCCCGGACCGCCGAAAAGCATATTGCGATCGTGACCTATTGGCGCTCCTTCGACGAGCACGAGAAGTCGCATGCCGACAGCGTGTTCAGGGAAAAGTTCGCGGCGGTGGGCAAGCTGTGTGCCGACAGCAAGGAACTGGGCTACGACATGCTGTGGCAGGGCGCGCCCGAGTAAGCTATTGAGACTTTCATAAATCATGACAGTCCGGATCGTCATAACGAGAGAAGACGTGAACCCGTCATTGCGGGAGAAGATGCGGACCCGTCATTGCGAGCGAAGATGTGGACCCGTCATTGCGAGAGAAGACGTGAACCCGTCATTGCGAGCGAAGCGTGGCAATCCATCAATGGATCGCCACGGCCTGCGGCCTCGCGATGACGAGAGACGACGTGGACCCGTCATTGCGAGAGAAGATGTGGACCCGCGATGACGAGAGACGACGTGGCCCCGCGATGACGAAAGAAGATGTCTTGAATTCTGGAAAGTCAACAGGTCCGGGCGCGCGCCATGCCAATCACTCGGCCATATCGATCTGCGCGAGGGCGCTGCGGATCTCGTTGACGTCGCCAGGGCGAACCAGGCGCGCGACTTCCCGGCCATTGCGCAGAAACACCAGGGTGGGCCAAAGCTTCACTTTGAAGGAACGCCCCAGGGGCCGGCCGCTGCCGTCGACAATCTTGATATGGCGCACGCGCGGGTGATCGGCAAAGGCAGCAGCCAGCAGCGGCTGGACGGCGCGACAGAATCCGCAGGTTGGACTGCCAAACTCGAGCACGGCTGAGCCGTCGAGGAGGTCGATCTCCGCGCGCGCCGGCTCGGTCGCCGCATAAACTTCATTCATCGTCATGGGATTGCCAGTTGCCTTCGAATGGTCAGAGGATTGGGTTGTCGGACACTATAGCCCAGCATATTCAGCTTTCCAACTGCTGCAGCAG
>CAIMBE010000170.1 GCA_903839085.1 uncultured beta proteobacterium
CCCATGCGCAAATGGCGCACGATGTTCTCGACCTCGACGATCGCGTCGTCCACCAGAATGCCGATCACCAGCGAGAGCGCCAGCAGCGTGATGACGTTGACCGAGAAGCCCAGGTAGTTCATGCCGATGAAGGCCGGTATCGCCGACAGCGGCAGCGCCACCGCAGAGACGAAGGTGGCGCGCCAGTCGCGCAGGAAAAGCCAGACCACCAGCACCGCCAGCGCGGCGCCCTCGTAGAGCAGGTGCATGGAGCCGCTGTACTCCTCCTGCACCGGCGTCACGAAGTTGAAGGCCTCGGTGAGCTCGATCTCGGGGTGCTGCAGGCGGATCTCGGCCAGCGCCTTCTGCACGGCAGCGCCCACTTCGACCTCGCTCGAGCCCTTGCTGCGGGCGACCTCGAAGCCGACCACCGGCTTGCCGTTGAGCAGGGCGGCGGAGCGCGGCTCGGCGATGGTGTCGCGAATGGTGGCGAGCTGGTCCAGGCGCACGCGCCGGCCGTCGCTCAGGGCCATCTCCAGAGCGCCCAGCTCGCTTGCCGAATAGACCGATGCGAGCGTGCGCACCGGCTGCTCGCTGCCGCCCACATCGGCGCGGCCGCCGGCGACGTCCTGCTGCACCTGGCGCAGCTGGCGCGAGATCTCGGACGCGCTGGCGCCCAGCGCCTGCAGCCGCGCCGGGTCCAGCGCCACCTGCACCTGGCGGTCGGCACCGCCCACGCGGTTGATCGCGCCCACGCCGCGCACCGAGAGCAGTCTCTTGGTGATGGTGTTGTCGACAAACCAGCTCAGGCCTTCATCGTCCATCCGGGCCGAGCCCACGGTGAAGGCCAGCACCGGCTGGCCCGACAGGTTGAGCTTGTTGACAATCGGGTCGCGCAGGTCGGACGGCAGGTCGCCGCGGATGCGCGACACGGCAGAGCGCACATCGTCCAGTGCTTCCTGGCCGGATTTCTCCAACCGGAACTCGGCGGTGACGGTGACGCCGCCGTCCTGCACCTTGGTGTAGATGTGTTTGATGCCGTCCAGCGTGGCAATGCTGTTTTCCAGCTTGCGTGCGACCTCGGTTTCCATCTGCGCCGGCGCGGCGCCCGGCAGGGAAGCCACGACGATGATGGTCGGCAGGTCCAGGTCCGGGAACTGCTGCACCTTCATGGCGTTGAAGGAGACGATGCCGGCGAACGTGAGCAGCACAAACAGCATCACACCCGCTATCGGGTTCTTGATCGACCAGGCCGAGACATTCATGGCGCAGCGTTGTTCACACGCACGGCGTCGCCGTCGTTCAAAAAGCCGGCGCCGACGACAGCCACGGTGTCCTCAATGAGCAGCCCCTTGGTGATTTCAACCTGTTCGGCGATGCGTCGCCCGACCTCGACCCGTTGCTGGCTGACGCGCCTGTTGGCAGCCACCTTGAACACGTAGTTGAAGCCGTCGCGCGCCACCACGGCCTGCTGCGGCACCGTGAGCGCAGCGCTGGCGCCCAACTGGAACTCGCCGCGCGCAAACATGCCGGCCTTGACCGTCGTTGCGATGGCGGGTGTGATGGCCAGGTCCACATAGACCAGGGCATTGCGGGTCTGCGGATCCACGGTGGGCGCCACCATGCGCACGGTGCCGGTGAGCCGGGTGCCGCTGGAAGCGCTCAGGGTAACGGGGGTGCCCGGCTTGACGCGGGCCAGTTCGGTCGCGATGACCTCGGCCCGCCACTCCAGACGCGCCTGGCGGATCAGGCGAAACAGTTCCGTGCCCGCGCCGAGCACCGCGCCGACAGTGGCATTGCGCGCCGAGATGACCCCGCTGTCGGGCGCCAGCACCTGCGTGTTCTTGAGGCGAATCTGCTGCACCGCCAGCACGGCGCGGGCGCTTTCGAGGCGAGCCCGGGCCGTCTGCTCGCCGGTCAGCAGCAGGCTGATCTGCTGCTTGCTCATCATGCCGTTCGACTCGAAGGCGCGGGCGCGTTCGGCATTGGCCGCAGCGTCGGCGGCCTGGGCCTGGGCCTCGGCCACCGCGGCCCCGGCCTGCGCGACATCGGCCTGCACGCTCTCGGATGCAAAGACCGCCAGCACCTGACCGCGTTGCACGACATCACCGACGCTGACCCGCACCTCGGCCAGGCGCAGCCCGTTGGCCTCGGATCCGACGCTGGCCTCCTGCCATGGCGCTATATTGCCGTTGGCCGCCAGGCGCACCGCAAGGCTGCTCTGGACAGGGTGGGCCGTTGTCACGGTCAGAGACGCCTTTGGTGCGCTCGCAGCACTGGCCGGATTGCCCGGCGCTTGTTGCGCCACGGCGGGTGGGGCGGCGCAGAGGCACAGCGCCGGCGCCAGCGCAAGGAACAGGGAATGACTCGATTTCATGGGTGTGTGGCTATTGATTTGTGGATTGTCACGGATTTCCGCGCTGGGGCCGGCGGCGATCCCCGCAGGGATCACCTGCCCTTTGTCGAAACCGCACTTTGAAACCTTTGACTGAAGCACGCGGCAGGCCGATGGCGGCGACAATCCCTACTTTCAACCACTCCGGGGCTTCCTTAATGAGATCAATGAAATCCGTACTTCTCGTCGTCGGCGCAACGTCCTTGCTGGCGCTCGTGGCATGCAAGCCTGAACAAAACACAAAGCCGGCGGCAGCAGCCGCGCTGGACACGACCGTGGCCACAGTCAATGGCGCGGTGATAGGCAAGAACCGCGTCGATATGCTGGTCAAACAGGGCGCCGGTTCCGGCAAGCCCGATAACGCAGAAACCCGAAATGCCATCATTGACCAGTTGGCCATGCAGATGGTGATCGCCGAAGAGGCGGTCAAGAAGGGGCTGGACAAATCGCCCGAGGTGACCGAGCGCATGGAACTGGTCAGGCAATCGGTTCTGGCCAACGCCTACGTGCAGGATTTCGTCAAGAACAATCCGGTCACCGACGAGGCGCTGAAAGCCGAGTACGAGCGCATCAAGGCCACGGTCACGGGCAGCGAATACAAGGCGCGCCATATCCTGGTCGAGAAGGAGGCCGAGGCGAAGGACATCATCGCCAGGCTCAAGAAGGATGCCGGCGCCTTCGCCAAACTGGCGATGGAAAAATCCAAAGACACCGGCTCCAAAGCCAGTGGCGGTGATCTCGGCTGGTTTGATTTGAGCCGGATGGTGCCCGAGTTCGGCGCCGCCGTCAGCAAGCTCGAAAAGGGCAAGTTCACACAGGAACCCGTGAAGACGCAGTTTGGCTACCACGTCATCCTGCTGGAAGACTCCAAGCCGGTGCAGGCCCCGCCTCTGGAGCAGGTCAAACCCAATCTGACCCAGCAGCTGCAGCAGCAGAACCTGAAGAAACAGCTCGACGATCTCAAGGCCAAAGCCAAGATCGAACTGGTGGCAGCACCCGCGCAAGCCGCTTCAGCCGCTTCAGCCGCTTCAGCCGC
>CAIMBE010000171.1 GCA_903839085.1 uncultured beta proteobacterium
CTGATCCGCCTGGAGGACTTTGTGCGCGAACCTGGTGATCTCGACACAGCCCGCCAGACGGTCGTCAGGATCGCGGACGAACTCGGCGCTGCGCTGGAGCGTTTTTCGGCCGACCTCCAGGGCAGCCTGCTGCTTGGCGTGCTGTCGCCATCGGCGCGAGTGCCTGCGCTTGTCGCCTCAGCGATAGAAACTGCCTCTGCCGATCTGGTTTCCCGTGTCGCATTGCTGGGCGGTGTCCATCTGCTGACCGACGATGAGATCGACCGTGTGGCCAGCGCCGATCGCGAGGACGCGCGGCGCGATGAACTCGCCCACATCCCGTTCTCGGACGCGCACTTTGCAGCGCTGGCGCTGGCGCTGGCGCGTCGTATTCACGCCTTGCGGGTTCCGGCGGCGAAGGTGCTGGTGCTCGACTGTGACAACACGCTGTGGCGCGGCGTGGTGGGCGAGGATGGCGTTGCAGGCATCACGCTGAGCGAGCCCTTTCTGGCGCTGCAGGATTTTGCCGTGGCGCAGCAGCGCAAGGGTGTTCTGCTGTGTCTGGCGAGCAAGAACTCGCAGGCCGATGTGCTCGAAGTGCTCGACCAGCGCAGCGACATGAGGCTGCGCGCCGGCGACGTGGTCGCGCACCGGATCAACTGGCTGCCCAAGGCCGCCAACCTGCGATCACTCGCCAGTGAACTGAACCTGGGTCTCGATGCCTTCGTGTTCATGGATGACAATCCGCTGGAGTGCGCCCAGATGCGCGCCGAGTTGCCTGAGGTGGTGACCTTGCAGGTTCCGGCCGAGAGCGGCATTGCCGACTGGCTGAGGCATGTTTGGAATTTTGACAAACTGGCCACCACCGCCGAGGACGCCACGCGCACGCAGATGTACCGCGAGAACGCGGCCCGTCGCTCGCTCGAGTCCAGTGTCAGCGATATTGGCGAGTTTCTGGCGGCGCTCGATCTGCAGGTCGACATCGGCCCGCCCGATGAAGACGAGTGGCCGCGCGTCGAGCAACTCACGCAGCGCACCAATCAGTTCAATTTCACCACGCGGCGGCGCAGCGCGCAGGAACTCAGGGCACTGCCGGCGCAAGGCGCGCAGGTGCAGCGGGTGCGGGTCAGCGATCGTTTCGGCAACTACGGCCTGGTCGGGGTCCTGATTGCGCAGGCGCGTGAGGATGCCTGGCTTGTCGATACCTTCCTGCTGAGCTGTCGCGTGCTTGGCCGCGGTGTTGAGCACGCCATGCTGCGCAGCCTGGGGCAGCGCGCGCTGGAGCGCGGCCTGCAAAGAGTGGAAATGCAACTGATCAACTCGGCGCGCAACGAGCCGGCCCGCGCCTTTGCCGACAGCGTTGCGGGCGCGCACTGCGAGACGGCCGCCGACGGGTATGTGTACCGCTTGCCGGCGGCGCAAGCCGCGGAGATTCGCCATCGCCCGGGGCATGATCCGGATGCCGTGCTGCAAGCGCGGCAGGCTGAGGAGCGCAAGGGGGCTGATAAATCAGGCGGCAGTGTCAAGACGGTGGCGCGCTCGGAGCGTTACAGCCGTCTGGCCGGCATACTGGTGTCGGGCCAGGCCTTGCTGCGTGAAATCAACATGCGCGGACGCCGGCCGCGCGACCTCGGCACGCCGCTCACGTCAGCCGCCTCCCCGCTCGAAGCGGAGCTGAAAGCCTTGTGGGAGGACGTGCTTTCAATCGACGGGCTCGGCGTCGAGGACGACTACTTCGCGCTCGGCGGAACCTCTTTGCAGTCGGTCAAGTTGTTCAGTGAAATTGAGCGCCGCTTTGGCGCCCAACTGCGCCTGACCACCATTCTTGCGGCGCCGACCGTGCGCGCGCTGGCGCGCCTGATCGAACCCGCTGCTGGATCTACGGGCGGCGCAATCGTGCCGCTGCGACCCGGGCGTCGGGAAAACCTGTTCCTGGTTCACGACGGCCTGGGCGAGACCCTGCTCTATCTCAACCTGGCGCGCCGCCTGCCCGGCGACTTCTCGGTCTACGGCATCGAGCCGCGCCGGCTTCCCGGCATCGCCCTGGCGCACGCCAGCATGCAGGAGATGGCGGCCTGCTACGTCGAACAGGTCCGCGCGCTCCAGCCGCGCGGACCCTATCGCCTGGGCGGCATGTGCGCCGGCGGTGTGATCGCCTACGCCATGGCGGTCCGTTTGCGCTCCTTGGGCGAGCAGGTCGAACTGGTGCTGATCATGGACGGCGCCACAGCGCAGGCGCCGCGCCGCAGCGGGCGCATCGGTCAGGCTCGCATGGCGCGCCTGCGGGCACTGCTGACGGGCGACAACGGTCAGGGCGTGACTGCGGCGGGAGCGCTCCACACGGTCGGCGCCATGTGCACAAAAGTCTCCAATGCCTTGCGCTATGAAACTTCGGCCTGGCTGCTGCGCAAGTCAGTGCAACTGCGCTTTCGACTGTTGCAGTTCTTGTTGGCCCGCAGTCGGCCCTGGCCCGCCTGGGTGAAACCCTTGAGTGTGGCCCAGATTTTTGGCGCGCTGGATGCGCGCTACGTGCCACCGGCCCTGGCCGATGTTCCGGTGCTGCTGGTGCGCGCTTCACAGGGGGAGGATGCCGACATTCCCTACCGGAATATTTACCGCGACGAGGACTTTGGCTGGCGCCAGGTGGCGGCAAAGCTCGCGGTGGCTGATGTCGCCGGCGGCCACGCCAGCATGTTGCAGGAAGCGCATGTCGATTCGCTGGCGTCAGTGCTGCTGTCGCATCTGCCGAAGTCATTTGAATTATCGGAAGGGAGCGTCGCATGACGGAGAACCTTGCCACAAGGCACAGCAACGAGAGGGGTGCTGGCGAGGTGCTGCGGGTGGCCGTGGTGATCGTGAGCTATCGCTCGGCGGCTTTGACAATCGATTGCCTGCGCTCGCTGCAGTCAGAGCGTCTGCATCCGGCGTATCAACTCAATGTGGTGGTGGTGGACAACGCCTCGGGTGACTATCCGGCGATCGCCGAATCCATTGCGCGCGAGGGTTGGGGAGATTGGGTGACGCTGGTCGAGGCGCCGCGCAACGGCGGTTTTGCCTATGGCAACAACGTCGGATTTGCGCACGCCGTGCGGTGTTGGAATCCGCACTACCTGCACATGCTCAATCCGGATACACGGGTCAAGCCCGGCGCCGTCGGCGCCCTGCTGGCGTTTCTGGAACACAAGCCGTCCGCTGGAATCGCTGGCAGCAGCTTCGAAAATGGTGACGGCAGTGACTGGCCGATCGCCTTTCGCTTTCCGACAGCGCTGAGCGAACTCGAGTCCGGTTTGCGCCTGGGTCTGGTGTCGCGCCTGCTGCGGCGCTGGGTGGTTCCCCGGGTGATGACGTCATGGTCGCAGCCGATCGACTGGTGCGCCGGCGCATCGATGATGTTGCGGCGCTCGATGCTGGACAAGATCGGCGGACTGGACGAGAGATTTTTCCTTTACTACGAGGAGACCGAGTTCTGCTGGCGCGCGCGCCAAGCCGGCTTTCAGACCTGGTATGTGCCGGCCAGCCGGGTGATCCACATTGCTGGTCAGAGCACAGGGCTGACCGAGCGCGGCGCGGCCCCCAAACGCCTGCCGGACTATCTGTTCGAATCGAGGCGGCGCTATTTCTTGCAGACCCTGGGCTTGCGCAGGGCCTGCGTCACCGATCTGTTGGCTCTGGCAGCGGGTGCGCTCGGC
>CAIMBE010000172.1 GCA_903839085.1 uncultured beta proteobacterium
ATCGCACCTGCCGCCCGCAAGTTGGCAATGGCGGCCGCGTCGTGCCCGAGTTCATGCAGAATCGCCTCGCTGTGCTGGCCGACGGCCGGCACCGGGTCCATGCGGTAGTCAAACGCGTTGCTGCGCCCCGGCGGCAAGAGGGCCGGAATGTCGCCCGCCGGTGAGCCCACGCTCTGCCAGCGCTGGCGCGCCTGCAGTTGCGGATGGGCCCAAAGATCGGCCATGTCGTTCATGCGCGCGCTCGCGATCTGAGCCCGGTCCAGGCGCTCGATGACCTGCGCGGTGCCCAGTTTTTCAAACGCCGCAAGAATGATCACCGTGAGCGCGGCGCGATATTCGCTGCGCCTGGCGTTGCTGTCAAAGCGCGGGTCCGCAGCCAGCCCGGTGTCCTGCAGCACCACCTCGCAAAACGCACTCCACTCGCGCTCATTCTGCAAGCCCAGCATGATCGTACCGCCGTCCCCTGCGGCAAAAGGCCCGTAGGGATAGATGCTGGCATGCGCGGCCGCGCTGCGCGGCGGTGGCGGTGCTCCGGCAAAGGCGTAGTACAGCGGGTAGCTCATCCACTCGGCCAGCGACTCCAGCATCGAGACATCGATGTGGCTGCCGTGCCCGGTCCTGCCGCGCAGCAGCAGGGCCGACAGAATGCCGCTGTAGGCATACATCGCCGCCGCGATGTCGGCGATCGAGTTGCCCGCCTTGCTCGGCGCCTCGGGCGTGCCGGTGACCGACAAAAAGCCCGCCTCGCTCTGGATCAGCAGGTCGTAGGCCTTTTTGTCGCGGTAAGGGCCGTCCTCGCCGTAGCCCGAGATATCGCAGACGATCAGCGCCGGATGCGCGGCGCTGAGCGCCTCCCACGACAGCCCCATGCGCGCCGCCGCACCGGGCGCCAGGTTCTGCACCAGCACATCGGCCTTGCCCAGCAGTTGCATCAGCGCGGCCAGTGCCGCCGGCTGCTTGAGGTCCAGCGCCAGGCTCTCCTTGGAACGGTTGGTCCAGACAAAGTGCGAGGACTGTCCCTTGACGCGCGTGTCGTAGGCGCGCGCAAAGTCCCCGCCACCGGGACGCTCGACCTTGATCACGCGCGCGCCAAGGTCGGCCAGTTGGCGCGTGCAGAAGGGCGCGGCGATGGCGTGTTCCAGGGAGATGACGGTGATACCGTCGAGGGGTCGGGTCATAAATTTCCGTGCCTATTGAGTTCCGAAAGTAAGCCGAGTGCGACGCATTGGATGGTTCCGCGAATGTCCCCCGCCCTTCGGGCTCCTCCTTGATTTGGCAAAACCCCAAGTCCACGCCGCACCACCCAACGCATCACCCCCGGCAACCGGCGTTGGTGGGGTGCGCATTTCAAATGCCAGCACTGCATGCAAGATCTGGCTGGTGTGGCACTCGGCGCAGCGGCATAAAGGGGGAGTCCGCAGGACGGAGGACAGCCGCGGAGCTGAGTGCTCCAGCGGCCAGATCCACCCCGCATGCTCAGCGAAACTGGGCTTGTCATCATCTCAGAAGGATCTCGGCAAACCAAGAATATGCTCCGCCACATAGGAATAAATCAGGTTCGTCGAGATTGGCGCCACCTGGTACAGACGGGTTTCGCGGAACTTGCGCTCAATGTCGTATTCGTTGGCAAAACCGAAACCGCCGTGGAACTGGATGCAGGCATTGGCCGCTTCCCAGCTTGCCTTGGCTGCCAGGTACTTGGCCATGTTGGCCTCGGCGCCGCAGGGCTGGCCGGCGTCGAACAGTTCGCATGCCTTGTATCGCATCAGATTGGCGGCCTCGACTTCGATGTAGGCGTCGGCGATCGGAAACTGCACGCCCTGGTTCTGGCCGATCGGTCGGCCGAAGACGATGCGCTCGTTGACATACTTCGTGACGCGGTCCAGAAACCAGTAGCCGTCGCCAATGCACTCGGCGGCGATCAGCGTGCGCTCGGCGTTGAGGCCGTCCAGGATGTACCTGAAGCCCTTGCCCTCTTCGCCGATCAGGTTCTCCTGCGGAATTTCCAGATTCTCGAAGAACAGCTCGTTGGTCTCATGGTTCACCATGTTGGCAATCGGTCGCACCGTCATGCCGGACTTCTCGGCCTGGCGCAGATCGACCATGAAGATCGACATGCCTTCGGATTTCTTCCTGACCTCGGCCAGCGGCGTGGTGCGCGCCAGCAGGATCATCCAGTCGCTGTGCTGCACGCGCGAAATCCATACCTTCTGCCCGTTGACCAGATAGCGGTCGCCCTGCTTCACGGCGCTGGTCTTGATCCTGGTGGTGTCGGTGCCGGTGCCCGGTTCGGTCACGCCCATCGACTGCAGCCGCCATTCGCCGCTGGCGATCCTGGGCAGGTACAACTGCTTCTGCGCCGCCGAGCCGTGGCGCAGCAGCGTTCCCATGTTGTACATCTGGCCGTGGCAGGCACCCGAGTTGCCGCCGCTGCGGTTGATCTCTTCCATGATGACCGAGGCCTGCGCCAGTCCCAGGCCCGAACCACCATACTGCACCGGAATCAGCGCCGCCAACCAGCCGGCTTTGGTCAGGGCGTCGACAAAGGCCTCGGGGTAGGCACGCTGCGCATCGATCCTGCGGTGGTACTCGTCCGGGAACCCGGCGCACAGGGCGCGCACGGCGTCGCGGATGTCCTGGTACTGGTCGGGGGCGGTCTTGATCATGAGACTGGTCTTCCTCTGTGCAAATTCAGGGCTCAAGCCAGTTCGGCGCTGCCTTGCATGGTGAGCCAGCCCTCGTGGTCCTGCGCCCACAGCCGCACGCTTCTGCCGTCCTCGGAGGGTTGGCCGCTCAGGCGAAACGGATGCAGATCAAAGGTCGGTCGGACCGCCTTGAAGTCAAAGCGCCGGATGAAAGCCTGCGGCGCATGGCGCCGCACCAGATCGATCAGCAGCGTGGCGATCAGCGGGCCGTGCACGATCAGGCCCGGGTAGCCCTCGACCTCGGTCACATAGCGGCGGTCGTAGTGGATGCGGTGGCCGTTGAAGGTCAGCGCCGAGTAGCGGAACAGCAGCACATCGTCGGGCACGATCTCGCGCTGCCAGGCGGCCAACTGCTCTGCCGCAAGCGGTGGCGGCACGGGGTCACCAGTGCCGAGCGTGGGGGCCTGCACTGCAGCGCGGTAGACGATATCGTGCTCCTCGGTCAGCGCCAGTCCCGTGGTGTTGTGCACCTCATGCTTGACCAGCACAAACAGCAGGTCGCCGCTGCGCCCGGCCTTGTGCGTCACCGATTCGATGCGTGAAATGCGCCGCACCGCGTCGCCGACGCGCAGCGGGTTTTCCGCCAGCCACTGCAACCTGCCACCGGCCCACATGCGCCGGGGCAGCGGCACCGGCGGCAGGAAGCCGCCGCGCCTGGCATGCCCGTCCGCTCCAATTTCGCTTTGCCGGTGCTGCGGCAAAAAGTACAGCCAGTGCCACAGCGGCGGCAGCACAGTCGAGCCCGCTACCGGCGGCGCGTCGGCGCGGTCCAGCGTGGCCGACAGGCCGCGCACCGGCGCTGCGCTGAGCTCATCGTCAAGCGTTTCAGTCCGGCCAACCCACTCTTGCAGATGGGACAGGGTGGTAGCGTCCAGGGTGCGGGTGTCGTTGTTCATCATTTTCAACAGTGGCTGGGTTAGCATAATGCCTCCATTTTGACCTGACGCCACGAACATGCCGCTAATCACCGACGAACTCGAACTACTGCATTCGCTGGTCGATCTCGACCAGCGCCCCCGCGTCATCGAACTGGGCTGCGGTGCGGCGCAGCTCTCGCGCAACCTGCTGGCGCGATTTCCAGGCTGCGACGTCAGTGCGCTGGAGGTCGACCAGCGCCAGCACGCCAAGAACCTGCAGCAACCCCAAGCGCGATTGCTCTTTGTTCAGGCCGGGGCACAGGCCATTCCCTTTGCCGCGGGACAATTCAACCTGGCCCTGATGCTCAAGTCCCTGCATCACATACCGACCGATCTGCTCGAGCAGGCCCTGGGCGAAGTGCACCGCGTGCTGCGGCCGGACGGCCTGCTCTATGTGTCGGAGCCGGTCTTTGCCGGTACCCTCAACGAAATCCTGCGCCTGTTTCATGACGAGCAGCAGGTGCGCGCCGCTGCCCTGCGCGCACTGCAGGAAGCGGTGGCGAGCGGCGCCTGGGAACAGGTGGCTGAAGTGTTCTTTGACGTGCCGGTGCAGTACCGTGACTTTGCAGAATTCGAACAGCGCCTGATCGCCGTCACCTACCTCGAGCACCAGCTCGACGCCGCCACGCGGGCTGCGGTGCGCGAGCGCTTCGAGCGGCATATGACGCCGACGGGCGCCGCCTTCGAGCGGCCGATGCGGGTCAACCTGCTGCGCAAACTGCCGGATAACTGACCATCATTGCGAGCGCCAAGTCGTCATTGCGAGAACCCAGTCGTCATTGCGAGCGCCAAGTCGTCATCGCGAGTGATCAGTCGTCATTGCGAGCGCAGCGAAGCAATCCATGTCTTGGGGCTCGCGGCCTGGACTGCCGCGTCGCTACGCGCCTCGCAGTGACGAGAAGGCGGTAGCGCAGCGATGGCGATGCTCGGTTGCCGCTTACAACACCTTGTCCAAGGCGGCCGCCAGTTGGGCCACGGTGCGGTCCACGTTGTGCCACTTTTCCAGACCGAACAGGCCGACCCGAAAACTCATGAAATCCGCCGGTTCATCGCACTGCAGGGGCACGCCGGCGGCGGTCTGCAGACCGGCGGCGAGGAACTTTCGTCCGGCCTGGATCTCCGGGTCTTCGGTATAGCTCACCACCACGCCTGGCGCCTTGAAGCCATCGGCTGCCACGCTGGGAATGCCGCGACTCTCGAACAGCGCGCGCACCCTGGCGCCAAGCTCGATCTGCTCGGCGCGCACCTTGTCAAAGCCGTAAGCCTGGGTTTCCTTCATGACGTCGCAAAGCCTGGCAAGGGCGTCGGTCGGCATCGTGGCGTGGTAGGCGTGGGCACCGCTTTCATAGGTTTCCATGATCTGCAGCCACTTCTTCAAATCGCAGGCATAGCTGCTGCTGCTCGTGCCATCGATGGCGGCGCGGGCGCGCTCGCTGAGCATCACCATGGCGCAGCAGGGCGAACTGCTCCAGCCCTTCTGCGGCGCGCTGACCAGAATATCGACCCCGGTATCGACCATGTTGACCCACACCGCGCCCGATGCAATGCAGTCGAGCACGAACAGGCCGCCAGCCTCGTGCACGGCCGCTGCGACAGCGCGCAGGTAGGCATCGGGCAGCATCATGCCGCTTGATGTTTCAACATGCGGGGCAAACACCAGCCCGGGCTTTTTCTCGCGTATGGCGGCCACCACTTCCTGGATTGGCGCCGGCACCCAGGGCGCCTGCTTGCCACTGCCAACGCGGCGCGCCTTCATGACCGTCGACTCGGCGGCGATGCGTCCCATGTCGAGGATCTGCGACCAGCGAAAACTGAACCAGCCGTTGCGGATGATCAAGACTTTCTTGTCGGCCGCGAACTGGCGCGCCACCGCTTCCATGCCGAAGGTGCCGCTGCCGGGCACAATCGCCGCCGACCGTGCGTGGTACACCGACTTCAGGATCGCCGACATGTCCCTCATCACGCCCTGGAAACGCTTGGACATGTGATTGAGCGAACGGTCCGTAAAAACGACCGAAAATTCAAGCAATCCATCGGGATCGACGTCGGGCAAAAGGCCGGCCATGGGAGACTCCTGTACAAGTTGAATGAAGTTCGCGCTGCTGCCGCGCCAACCAACTGCGCCAGCATAGCACGCGCCCTGTCTCAATAACCGAGCGCCAACCCGGTGTTTCGGCGCGGATCGTTGGCGCCGAAGAAGCGGTTCTTGCCATCGGTCTTGCCGCCCAGTGATGGCGCGCCCACCAGAATTGCCGCCAGATGGTTGGGCGGCTGCGGCGCCCCCAGCTTGTGACCCATCTCGAGCAGAATCCTTCGCGTGTCGGGGCTGAGGGCAAAGGTATCCACAAGCGTCACATCAGGCAGCCACTGCTGGTGAAAACGCGGCGCATCAACCGCTTCCTGCACATTCATGCCGTAGTCGATCAGGTTCAGGATCGTGTGGGTGACGGCCGTGATGATGAGGCTGCCGCCGGGCGTTCCAAGCACCATGACCGGTTTGCCATCACGCGTGATGATGGTCGGGCTCATCGAGCTCAAGGGCCGCTTTCCCGGCGCGATGGCATTGGCTTGCCCCTGCACCAGACCGTAATAATTGGGCACACCGATCTTGACCGTGAAGTCATCCATCTCGTTGTTGAGCAGCACGCCGGTACCCGCGGCGGTGACCTTTGCACCGAACCAGTCGTTCAAGGTGTAGGTGACCGCCACCGCATTGCCGTGCCTGTCGACGATCGAATAGTGGGTCGTGTTCATCCCCTCGTGCGGTGCCACGCCGGGTTTGAGTTCCATGGAGACGCCAGCGCGCGCGGGGTCGATGGCCTCGCGGATTTTTGCTGCATAGGCCTTGTCGAGCAAGCGGTCCAGCGGATTCTTCACAAAATCCGGATCCCCCAGGTAGCTGTTGCGGTCCAGATAGGCGTGGCGCATGGCCTCGATCTGGTAGTGCACGGCCTTTGCCGAACGAAAACCGAGTTCCCTCAGCGGATAGCCTTCCAGGATATTCAGGATCTCGCAGATCACGACGCCGCCCGAACTCGGCGGCGGCGCCGACACGATGTGGTAGCCCCGGTAATCGCACTCCACCGGTGCCAGTTCGCGCACCGTGTACTGGTTCAGATCGGCCTGGCTGAGGATGCCCTTGCCCGCCGTGCTGGCGGCGACCAGCGCCCGTGCCACCGGGCCCTTGTAGAAGCCGTCGCTGCCGTGCTGGCTGATCAATCGAAGGGTTCTGGCGAGGTCTTTCTGCACCAGTTTCTGCCCGCTCTGAAAGGGCTTGCCCCGGTTGAGAAAGATCGCGGCCAACGCGGCGTCCTTGCGAAAATCAGCCGTCGCCGTGTTCAGAAAAGCCAGATCCCCCGGCATCAATGCAAAGCCGCGCCCGGCCAGTCGGATGGCCGGTGCCATCAGCGCAGCGCGCGACCGCGTGCCGTATTTCACCCGCGCCGCCTCCAGCCCCGCGACCGAGCCCGGCACGGCAACGGCAAGGTGGCCTTTGGTGCTCAGGCCCTCAATGACATTGCCATTGGAATCGAGGTACATGTCGGCGCTGGCCGCCAGCGGTGCCTTCTCGCGAAAGTCGAGAAAGGTCTTGCGACCATCGGCCAGTTGCAGCGTCATGAACCCGCCACCGCCCAGATTGCCCGCAGCCGGATAGACCACCGCCAGCGCATAACCGACGGCGACCGCAGCGTCGACCGCGTTGCCGCCCTTCCTCAGCACGTCGACGCCAACCCGGGTCGCCAGGTGCTGCGCCGTCACCACCATGCCGTGTTCGGCCGCCACCGGTGCCACCGAGGCAGCGTGGCCGCCCGCGCAGCAAAAAAAACAAGTGCTGGCGATCAGGGTCAGGCGAACTGACAGGTCATGCATGCCCGGTTGTCTCCGATTGAATGGCGTCGCGCCACGATCCATTCGCGGCCCTGGCCACGTCGAAATCGAGCTGCGCCATCGCAATCGTGTCAAGGTCGAATTCGGCGCTCAGCACGGCGTCCTGGTCGCGAACCGGTCCGGCCAGGATCTTGCCCATCGGATCGATGATGGCGCTGCCGCCGCGCATCAGGACCGTCTCTGGCGCCTGGGGCAGGCGATTGTTCATGCGGTCCGAGGGGAAATCCGCACGGCGCAAGTGCTGGCAGGCCGACAGCACGAAGCAGCGCCCTTCCAGCGCAATGTGCTGCAGCGTGCCGATCCAGGTGTCGCGGTCGTCGGCCGTGCGCGCGCCCAGATCAATGTGAAAGTCCGCGCCCTTGGGATAGCCGCCGATAAACGCCTCGGGGAAGACCAGAACCTGCGCACCCTGCGCAGCGGCCTCCTTCATCAAGCCCAGCGCGCGCTCCACAGTGGCCGGCGTATCGAGCAAGACAGAAGAAGTCTGCGCCACAGTCGCTGTAAGTTTCATGTGGCTCTCCATTTCAAAACGATGTTCGGGCTTGATAGTGGCGGATCTTACGCGCGCGCTGCGATGCATGCGCCTGATCAGCGGCATCCGCGGCACCGAAACCAGCATCCATCCGGCGAGCTAGCGCTGAGCGCCTAAAGCAGGGCCAGCGCGACGCTGTTCTTCACCTCTTCCATCACCGCGTAGGTGCGGGTCTCGCGCACGCCCGGCAACTGCCAGAGCACCGTGCCGGCAAATTCGCGGTAGGCATTCATGTCGGCACAGCGCGTCTTCAGGAGGTAATCAAAGCCGCCTGCGACCATGTGGCACTCCATGATCTCGGGGCGCACCTGCACCGCGGCCTTGAACTGATCAAACACATTGGGACTGGTGCGGTCGAGCAGCACCTCGACAAACACCATCATGGCGGCTCCGAGTTTTTGCGGGTTGAGCCTTGCCTCGTAGCCCAGGATATAGCCATCGCGCGTCAGCCGCTGCACCCGCGCCAGCACCGCGGTCGGGGACAGCGCCACCGACTCGGCCAGCTTCAGGTTTGAAATCCGGCCATCTTCCTGCAAGGCCATCAGGATCTTTCGGTCAATTCGGTCAATCCCAGTTTCCATGACTACCTCGTTTCGAATCATAATTTGGTCAAATTCTAGGGTTATGCTGCCAGGTGCCGGCCTCGGTCGCCAGTGCGGGGCGTCGCGCGCATCAACTTTGCTTTAGTTCAGGACCGTCCATGAGCCAATATTCGCTGAACATCAATGGCGTCGCCCATCGGGTTGACGTCGCGCCGGACACGCCGCTGCTCTGGGTCCTGCGCGACACCCTGGGCTTGGTCGGCACCAAATTTGGCTGCGGTGTCGGCCTGTGCGGGGCCTGCATGGTGCATCTCAACGGCTTGCCCACGCGCTCCTGCATGACCCCGGTCTCGAGCATCGGGCGCAAACAGGTCGTGACCATCGAGGGCCTGTCGCCGCAGGGCGAGCACCCCTTGCAGACGGCGTGGCAGGAACTCGACGTGCCGCAGTGCGGCTATTGCCAGGCCGGCCAGATCATGACCGCCGCGGCGCTGCTCAACGAGAGCGCCAACCCGACCGACGCCGAAATTGACGACGCCATGTCGGGCAACCTGTGCCGCTGTGCGACTTACCTGCGCATCCGCGCCGGCATTCACCGCGCCGCTGAAATTGCGCAGAAGAAAAAGGTGAGCCCGTGAAGCGCCGCGCTTTTCTCCAGCAATCGGCGGCCGGCGGCGGTCTGCTGCTGGGCCACTACCTGCAAGCCGCCACAGGCGCCGAACTGGTGAGCGCGCCGGGTAGCGCAAGCCACGCAGCGGGATTCAGGCCGAGCGCGTTCATCAGCATTTCGACTCAAGGAATTGTGACCCTCGTTTCCAAGCAGCCCGAGATCGGCCAGGGCATCAAGACCTCCTTGCCGATGGTGATTGCCGAGGAACTGGAGGTCGACTGGAAAGACGTGCGCATTGTGCAGGGCGATCTGGATCCGGCCTATGGCGCTCAGAGCGCGGGCGGCTCGACCTCGACCCCCAACAACTACAACCATTTCCTCAGGCTCGGCGCCACCGCTCGCACCCTGCTTGTGCAGGCGGCCGCGCTTGCCTGGAGCGTGCCGCCGGCTGAATGCGCCGCCGCCAGTTCGGCCGTGCACCACGCCGCCAGCGGCAGATCGCTGGGCTACGGCGCGCTGGCAGCGAGGGCCGCCACCCTGGCGGTGCCGGCCGCCGACTCGGTCAAGCTGAAGGATCCACAGCGCTACACCCTTCTGGGCAGACGAATCGGCGGTGTCGACAACTTGGCACTGGTGACCGGAAAAGCCCTGTTTGGCATCGATGTGCAACTGCCCGGCATGCTGCACGCCGTGTACGAAAAGTGTCCGGCCTTTGGCGGCAGGGTGATCAGCGCGAACCTGGTGGCAATCAGGACGCTGCCCGGTGTGCGCGATGCCTTCGTCATCGACGGCGGCAGCCAGTTGACAGGGCTGATGCCGGGTGTGGCGATCGTCGCCGAGTCGACCTGGGCCGCCTTCAGCGCGCGCCGTCAGCTCAAGGTGGTCTGGGACGAAGGCCAGGTGGTCGACCAGAGTTGGGATGCCTTTGCGGCGCAGGCCCACAGTCTCGCGAAGCAGGCCGGCACGGTCCAGTTGCGCAAGGATGGCGACACCGTGGCCGCCTTCGCCGCCGCCGCCAGGACGGTCGAAGCGGCCTACAGCTACCCCTTTGTTTCCCACGCCAGCATCGAGCCGCAGAACTGCACCGCCTGGTTTCGGGACGGCGCCATGGAATTGTGGGCGCCGACGCAGAATCCGGCGGCCGGACAGAACCTGGTGGCCAACACCCTGGGCCTGCCCCGAGAGAGAATCACGCTGCACATCACGCGCAGCGGTGGCGGCTTTGGCCGGCGCCTGAGCGCCGATTACATCGTCGAGGCGGCGGCGATCGCGCAGCGGCTCACGGCGCCCGTGAAGCTGACCTGGAGCCGCGAGGACGATCTGCGTCATGACCACTACCGCGCCGGCGGCTTTCATTTCCTGCGCGGCGCACTGGACGGCAAGGGCCGCTTGAGCGCCTGGCACAACCACTTCGTGACCTTTGCCAACCGCGTCCTGCGCGATGGCAAGCCGGTCCTGCAGCCGGGCAGCGGCGCCAGCCTCTCCGGCGACGAGTTTCCCGGCCGCTGGGTCGCCAACTGCCTGCTGGAACAGACGCCGATCGAGTGCGGCATTCCGATGGGCCCCTGGCGGGCGCCGGGCAGCAATGTGTTCGCCTGGGTTTTTCACAGTTTCATCGATGAACTGGCGCACGCCGGCGGGCGCGATCCGCTCGATTTCCGGCTTGAGCTGCTGGGACAAAAAGACATGGTGGCTGCCAGCGGCGAGCGGGGCGCGCCCTACAACGTCGCCCGCATGCGCCGCGTGCTGATCGAGGTGGCGCAAAGGGCCGGCTGGGGTCAGCAGAAATTTCCGCGCGGCCGGGGCCAGGGCATCGCCTTTCACTTCAGCCACCGCGGCTATGTCGCCGAGGTGGCCGAGGTCACGGTCAGCCGGGCCGGTGCGTTGAAGGTGAACCGCGTCGTGGTCGTCACCGACATCGGCTCGCAGATCGTCAACCTCAGCGGTGCTGAAAACCAGGTGCAGGGCTCGATCATCGACGCCCTGGGCACCCTGATGTTTGCAGAGCTTGACATCCAGCGCGGCCGCGTCGTGCAGCGCAATTTCAGCGACTACACCCTGATCGGCATCGCCGACGCGCCGCCGCGCATCGAGGTTCATTTTCTGCGCAGCAACGAACCGGTCACCGGACTTGGTGAACCCGCGCTGCCGCCGCTGGCGCCGGCGGTCTGCAACGCCATCTTTGCAGCCACCGGCACGCGCGTGCGGCAAATGCCTTTGAGCCGGGCCGACTTGCGCTGGAGTTGAGGGCAGGCAGCTGAGCTTTGCCCCTACACTGTCAGCGCGATGACACGCCACCCGCCGACCCAACCGCACAAGCCCAGGCGGAGCCCCGCCAGACCGATCCAGCGCCGCATTGTGTTGGCGCAGCGGCGAGCCCGCAGGCGCATGGTTCGGCTGCCCGCCGTCTGGCGCGGCATGCTCTGGGTGGCCCTCAGCGGTCTGATGTTTTCATGCCTCAACACCATCGTGCGCAGCACCACCCTCACGCTCGATCCTTTCGAGTCGCAGTTTCTTCGTTATCTGTTTGGCGTCGTCGCGATGTTGCCGATGCTGTGGCGCCAGGGCTGGCGCAGCTATCGCCCGGTGAATCTCGGCGGGCAATGGTGGCGCGGCGCCGTGCATACGCTGGGCCTGATGCTCTGGTTCACCGCCCTGCCCCACATCGGGCTGGCCGACATGACGGCGATCGGCTTTACCGGACCGATCTTCATCATGCTGGGCGCCGCCTGGTTTCTGGGCGAGCGCATGCGCGCTGACCGCTGGGTCGCTGCGGTCATCGGCCTGGCCGGCGTGCTGCTGGTGGTGGCGCCCCAACTCAGCGGACGCGGTGGCGTGTACGCCCTTGTCATGCTGGCATCCTGTCCGGTCTTCGCCGCCTCTTTCCTGATGACCAAGACCCTGACGCGCTACGAACAACCGGGGGTGATCGTGCTCTGGCAGGCAATCTCGGTCACGATCCTGAGCCTGCCCCTGGGCCTGCTGCACTGGACCGCTCCGCTCGCCTGGCAATGGCTCGGTTTTGCGCTGGCCGGCATCATGGGGTCCGCCGGGCACTACTGCCTGACACGCGGCTTTGGCGCCGCCGACATCTCGGCCACACAGTCGCTGCGCTTCCTCGACCTGATCTGGGCTTCTTTGCTGGGCTGGCTGGTTTTTTCAGATGTCCCGAGCCGCTCCACCCTGCTCGGCGCGCTGGTCATCCTGCTCTCCACGATCTGGATCGCGCGGCGCGAACACCTGCGCTGACGACGCAAGCGGGCTGCGCTGGCGGCCCTATTTCGGTGCCGACGCGCGCCACATTTCGACCGCCTTCAGCGTGTTCTGCACGTGCTGGTCCGGGCTCAGGCTTGAATACACGTAAAGCACCGTGCCCTGCGGGCTGATCACATAGGAAATCCGGTCCGCCATGTCCGGCTTGATCCACAGGGCAGCGTCATACTGCTTCATGATGCGCGCGCCGACATCGGCCGCCACCGCAAACTTGTCACGACAGGCCTCGACCGAAAATTTCTTCAGGGTTTCAATGTCGTCGTTGGAGACGCCAACCACGGTCGCGTCCAGTGCATTGAATTTTGGCGTTGCTTCAGCAAAGTCGTGCGCCTCCCGGGTGCATCCGCTGGTAAAGGCTTTCGGGTAGAAATAGAGCACCACCGGTCCCTTCTTCAATGCCTCCTTCAACGAAAACCGGAAGGCCGTCCCGGCGCGCGCCGCGTCCGCCGTGAAATCCGGCGTCGGTGCACCGACGGCCAGCGCCGCGCGCGCGCTGCCACCGGCAAATGCCATGAGCAGGCAGACGCCCAGCGGCAGACAGCAGTTCTTCAGTCTCATCAAATCACTCCCCGGATTAACATTGACATCGACCCCCGGGCTTGAACGCTAACTCAAACGCCAATACCCGGTCTGGCCCCATGGTCACTGCAAGGCGCCTCGTGCCAGAATTGCGCATGCGCTCCTACTACGCCGCCCGCGCCACCGAGTATGACCGGATCTATCTCAAACCCGAACGCCAGACCGACCTGCGCGCGATCGAGAAGTGCTTGCCGCGCCTGTTCAGCGATGCCCGCCTGCTGGAAATCGCCTGCGGCACCGGTTACTGGACACGGTTCATGGCGCCTTTCGCGGCCCACATCGTCGCGCTCGATCTCGCCGTCGAGACCCTGCGCATCGCAAGAAGCCGCGTGCCCGCGGCCAAGGTGGACTTCGTGGTGGGCGATGCCTACGACCTGCCGCTGCGCGCCGGGGCGTTCGACGCCGCCTTTGCCGGCTTCTGGTTTTCGCATGTTCCAAAGTGCAGGCGCCGCGAGTTCCTGATCGGTCTTGGCGCACGGCTCAGGCCCGGCGCGAGAGTTGTGTTGCTCGACAATCGCTACGTCGAGGGCAGCAGTACGCCGATCAGCGACCAGGACGGCCAGGGCAACAGCTACCAGACCAGAAGGCTGGCGGACCAGTCAACCCACCGCATACTCAAGAACTTCCCTTCTGAAGCGGAACTGCAGGACCTGCTGGACGGGATCGGCCAGGACGCGATCTTCACCAGCTGGCAGTATTTTTGGTCTTTTGAGTACGTCAAGCTGACGCCGCAAGACCAGGTTTGAGCCGTCACAAGAGGCCTGAACAGGCTACTTGCGAAAACTGATGTCGCCAAACCAGGTGCTGACCCGCTCATTGGTGTTGTCGGTGTCGCTGCCAATGGCCAGACCGATCACCGCGGGCGCCTCGATCCCGAACGCCTGACGGAAATCTGCGGCCACGTCGCGCGCTTCGCTCATCCACTGACCGGCAGACGCCGGCCCGCTCTGAAGGACAATTTTCCGCTCGCGCCTGGTATACGGGCTCCACGCTGTGTAGCCGACGCGGTGCTTGTTGTCCCAGACATAACACAGGGCCGCTGTCGGCACATTGAGACCGCTGACCAGGCGCGCAAGCCGGATCTTGTTGCGTTCGACAAAAGGCAGCGTGTCCAGTGGCACATCAAAGAAAACGAAAACACGCGCCGGATGGTCATCGCCAGCCTTGTCGTCCATGTCGGCCTTCTCGATGATGCGGCTGACCTTCCAGCGCCACTCCAGAATACTGGACCGGCCGCCCGATCCGTCGCCGGCTGCCTCAAGGCCGATCGGGATCTCGATGCTGCCGGCGCTGTCATCCGAATCGATGCGCAGAACGGTCTTTCCAGCGTCTGCCACCAGGGCAAAACTGTTCTTCGCAACGCGCGGCAGGTTGATGATCCGAAATTCCTTGGGCACCGGCTGGCCCGCCAGCAGGGCAGAAAAGAGCGGCGCCGAATCGGCACCCCAGGCGATCAGGGAAAACAGCAGCAGCGCGACCAGGCATAAGCGGGTTTTCATGCGTGTGATGTGCTCCTTGTCGCTTAACCATCCCTGACTGAGATGTCCTCGTGCAGCAAGTGTAGCTTTAGCGGCTCGGCGACGCGTTCCGGACGGATCACCTCGCGACAGACCTTGCGACCGGCCTCCAAACCGCCGACGCTGCGTGTAAAGTGGCAATCTTCAATACCACCCCGAAGGGCCATGGCTGCCCTCATGGCCGGCCACGCATACCAGGAGTCAGAACCCATGAACGATTTTGAAATCGACTGGTCGACGCAAGGCATTGTCGCAAGGCGCGACACCTACTATGCCGCGTCGCAGCGGGCCTTTGTGCCCTACCGCACGCCGCTCATTTTCAGCCGCGGCGAGGGCCAGTACCTGTGGGACGAAAAAGGCAGGAAGTACATCGATTTGCTCGGCATGAACGTGTGCATCTCGGTCGGACACGCGCACCCTGCCGTCACGGCTGCAGTGATCGATCAGGTCAACAGGCTACAGCATTGCACGACCATGTTTTACCATCCGGTGCCGGCTCATTTCGCGCAGGAACTGGTGGCGCGAATGCCCAGCGGGCCTGACTGGGTGGTTCATTTCACCACCAGCGGCGCCGAGGCCGTCGATCTCGCGCTGGTGATGGCGCAGACCTGCACCGGCCATATCGATATGCTGGCATTGAGAAACGCCTACCACGGCGCAACCATAGGCGCCCAGTCGCTCACCGGGATCAGTGGTTTTCGCCACAGGATTCCCTTGCTCGGCGGTATTCACCACATCGCCAATCCGGACCCCTATCGGGGCGCCTTTGGTGAGGACAGCGCGGCCTACCTGGCGGAGATTGACCGCACCATCGCGTACGCCACTTCGGGCAGCCTGGCCGGATTGATCGTCGAGCCGATTCAGGGATACGGGGGCATCGTCGAGTTGCCCGCCGGTTATCTGAAGGCCGCCGCCAGAAAGGTGCGTGAACGCGGGGGCGTGCTGATCGTTGACGAGGTGCAGTCGGGCTTTGGCAGAACCGGCGACACCTTCTGGGCGTTCGAGGCGCACGACGTGATGCCAGAGATCGTTGTCATGGCCAAGGGCATCGGCAATGGCTTTCCGCTCGCCGCCGTGGTTGCACAGCGGCACGTGGCTGAGAGCCTGGCCAGCAAATTCTTCTTCAACACCTATGGCGCGAACCCGGTCTCGTGCGCCGCCGGGCGCGCTGTGCTGCGCGTCATCGACGAGGAGAAACTGCAGCGCAACGCGCAGACCGTGGGTGCGGCGTTGAAGGCCGTCCTGACGCGACTGGGCCAGCGGCACGAGATCGTCGGCGATGTGCGGGGCCGCGGGCTGATGCTCGCCATCGAACTGGTGACCCATCGCGGCAACAAGACGCCGGCGACCAAAGAGACCACCGAGATCTTCGAGAAAACACGGGAACAGGGCCTGGTCGTCAGCAAGTCCGGCGCCAACAGGAACATTCTGCGCATGGTTCCGCCGATGTGCCTCACGCTCGCCGATGTCGAGGCCGTTTCCGATGCGCTTGATCGCTGCTTCGAGGGCTACTGAACTCTCATCATTGATCAAAGCGGCTGGCCGGGTCTGGCCCAGGCGGCGCTTGGCCGGGGGTAAACTGGCTTGAACCATGGCCAACCCGCAACCGATTCAGTGGGCGCAGCTATTGAAGCTGCCGGCGCAGCCCGCCTTGCCCCTGCAAGGGCGGCTGCGACTCGTGATCGTGCAGGCGATTCTCGCGGGGCGACTCGGTTCCGGCGCAGCCCTGCCATCGTCGCGCAAACTCGCCACCCTGCTGGGTCTGAGTCGCAACACCGTGACCTCGGCCTATCTGCAACTGGCCGACGAAGGCTTCCTGGTGGCGCGACCGCGCAGCGGCGTGGTCGTGGCGCCGAACTCCCGTCCGCGTTCACCGTCACAGGCCGAGCCGGTGGCAGGCGCGCGCGGCCAGCCGGTGAACTGGACTCTGCGTGTGCGGCGTTCGATGCTCGACCGGCCGACCCTGTCCAAGCCGGAGCAGTGGAGCGCCTACCGCTACCCGTTCATTTACGGCAACCACGACCCGCAACTGTTTCCGACTGAAGATTTCCGCGAGTGCTGCGTACGCAGTCTGGCGCGCTCGCAGCTGCCCAACTGGACACCCGACATCGAGGTTGACGACGTGCCTGATCTGATTGAGCAGATCCGGACCCGCCTGCTGCCGGCGCGCGGTGTCTTCGCACTGCCCGAGGAGATCATCGTCACGATCGGCTCGCAGCATGCGTACTACCTGCTTGCCGAGGCGCTCTTCGACCATCGCACCCGCGTTGGCCTGGAGGAACCTGGCCACCCGCATGCCCGCAACGGGTTTTCGATGCGCAGCCCTGAACTGGTCGAGGTGGCGGTGGACGACAAGGGCCTGGTGGTCGAGACGCTGCCAGGGGTCGACTACATTTTTGTAACGCCTTCGCACCAAAGCCCCACCACCGCCACGCTCAGCCTGGATCGGCGCCAGTGGCTGTTGCGCCAGGCGGAGTTGCAGGACTTCGTGATCATCGAGGACGACTACGAAGCCGAAAATTTGTACCAGGGCGAGCCAATGCCGGCGATGAAGGCGCTGGACCGCAGCGGGCGCGTGGTCTATATCGGCTCGGTGTCAAAGAGCCTGTCGCCGGCGCTGCGACTCGGTTACATCGTTGCGCCGCGCAATCTGATCAGGGAACTGCGCGCGATCCGGCAGGCGATGGTGCGCCACCCAAGTGCGTTTCTGCAACACGCCTTTGCGCTATTTCTATCGCTCGGCCACCACGACTCGCACATACGGCGTGTCAACCAGGCGATGCAGGAACGCATGACGCTGGCGGCACAGGCTTTGCGGGAACAGCTTCCAGACTTCGGTTTTGTGCTGCCTCAGGGTGGCGCGTCGATCTGGGTGCGCGCCCCGGCGTGGGTCGATGCCACTGAACTCGCCGCGATCGCGCGACGCCATGGCGTGCTGATCGAGGCCGGCGACGTGTTCTTCAACAAGCCACCCTGCCCCTGTCCATTCTTCCGCTTGCGACTGTCGTCGATCGCCGCCGGTTTGATTGCGGCGGGCATCCATGCCCTCGGGCTGGCGGTGGACGAGATGGCGCGCGCACGGGGCCTGCAACGCAGGCCGGTTGGGCGCCCGCACTGAGCAGAATCAGTCGATAGCCCGCAGAAGGGTAAGGGTAAGTCCGAGTCTGCTGGCTCCATCTAAGAAGCTATGCTGGCCCTTGTGGCGCTGCTACGCTGCGTCCACCATGCAGTGCGCGCCGACACCTTTGGCGCGAACCATTCCACGATTCGACATACAGGAGCAATCGATGAAGATGAACAAGCGTCAGATGTTGTGTGCGGCAAGCGCCGCCTTGCTGGCCTGCGGCAGCGTTTCGGCCCAAACCAAGGAAGTGACGTTCGCGCACCAGGACATGCTGGTACCCCTGCGCACCGTGATGGAATCGGGCGAGTTGGAGAAGGCCACCGGATACAAAATCAACTGGCGCATGTTCGGCGGTGGCGGCGACGTCATCAAGGCCATGGCATCGGGCGATGTGCATATCGGCGAGGCCGGGTCGAGTCCGGTGACCGCTGCCGCCAGTCAGGGCCAGGCCATCAAGCTGTTCTGGATCCTCGATGACATCGCCGATGCCGAGGCCCTGATCGCGCGCAACGGCTCCAACGTCAACAGCATGAAGGATTTGAAGGGCAAGAAGGTCGCCACGCCGTTTGTCTCGACCGCGCATTACCAGTTGATGGTCGGCATGAAGCTCGAAGGCGTGGACGCAAAGGGCGTCAACGTGATGAATATGCGCCCGCCCGAGATCGCCGCCGCATGGGAGCGCGGCGACATCGATGCCGCGTTCATCTGGGACCCGGTGCTGAGCAAGATCAAGGGCAACGGCAAGGCGATCGCCACCTCCGGCAGCATCGGCAAGAAGGGCTACCCCACGTTCGACGGACTGATCGTCAGCTCCAAATGGGCGGCCGAAAACGAGGGTTTCATGGTGGCTTTGGTGAAAGCGCTGGCCAAGGCTGACGACGAATACCGCAAGAACGTTGCCAAGTGGACGGTCGATTCACCGCAGGTCAAGGCAGTCGCCAAATGGACCAAGGCCGACGCCAAGGATGTGCCCCCATCAATGATGCTGTACAAGTTTCCGACCCTGCAAGAACAGATGTCTGCCGCATGGCTGGGCGGTGGCGCCGCCAAGGCGATGACGAACACGGCTGCCTTTCTGAAGGAGCAGGGCCGCATCCAGGAAGTGAAAGCGGACTACGGCGCTTTCGTGACCGACGCCTACGTGAAAAAGGCGATGGCCAAGTAGACGGCCAACGAATAGTTGCTGGCAGGCCTCCTGCGGCAGGGGCAACCTCTTCGCAGGTTCGCCCCTTTTTTTGAACCTGATCATTTTCAGAGCCATTTATGCCCATCCTCGAAGTCAGGGATCTGACCGTCAACTACGCGACCAAGATCGGCATCTTGCAGGCGCTTGCGCCGGTCAATCTCAAGCTGCGCGATGGTGACTTCATGGTGGCACTGGGCGCCTCCGGGTGCGGCAAGACGACCCTGCTGAACTGCATCGCAGGCTTTTTGCCACCATCAACCGGCGAGATCCTGCTCGATGGCGCCCCGGTCACCGGACCAGGCGCCGACCGCGGCGTGGTTTTTCAGAAGCACGCGCTGCTGCCCTGGCTTTCGGTGCGCGATAACGTGGCGCTGGGCTTGCGCATGCGCGGAGTTGACGCAACAACGCGTGCGCGCATTGCGCAGGAGAAACTGAGCCTGGTGGGCCTGCAGGACTACCCCAACCGTTCGGTCTATGAATTGTCGGGCGGCATGCAGCAGCGGGTCGGCATCGCCCGCGCGCTGGCAAGCGACCCGGCGGTGCTGCTGATGGACGAGCCGATGGGCGCGCTCGATGCATTCACGCGTGAGTCGGTTCAGGAGATCCTCTTGCGGGCCTGGTCCAAGTCAAACAAGATCGTGTTCTTCATCACCCACTCGGTCGAGGAGGCGCTGTTCCTGTCGACACGGCTGATCCTGATGAGCCCGAGTCCGGGACGCATCACGCATGTCTACGACAACGTTCCGTTCTCGCGCGAATTCCTGGCCCATGGCGATGCCCGCAAGGTGAAGTCGGAGCCCGAATTCATCCGCATGCGCGAGGAGGTGTTGGCTATCGTCCATCAACGCAAGGCTGCCCATGTCTGAAGCTCCCAAAACGGCCCTCAAGACCAGCGCGTTCAAGGTTCCAGGAGAGGGATCGAGCGCCACCATCAGCGTTGTCACGATGGTCATCATTCTGGTCTTTTGGTTTGTGATCACCAACATGGGCTGGATCAAACCTTTGTTCCTGCCCTCGCCCCAGGCCACCTTTCAGCAGTTTTATGAATACCTGACCGGCGCAGCCAACGACAAGCCGCTCTGGCAGCATTTTGCGGCCAGCATGATGCGCGTGTTTGCGGCGTTTTTTCTGGCCTGCCTGCTGGCGATTCCGGTTGGAATCGGAATGGGCATGTCACGCATCTGGCGCGGCATTTTCGACCCGCCGATCGAACTCTATCGGCCCTTGCCGCCGCTGGCCTATCTGCCCCTGATCATCATCTGGTTCGGCATCGACGAACTGCCCAAGGTGCTGCTGATTTTCCTGAGTTGCTTTGCGCCGCTGGCGATGGCGGCGCGCTCCGGTTTGCGCAGCGCGTCGCAGGAGCAGATGAACGCCGCCTACTCGATGGGCGCCAGTTATGGGCAGGTGATTCGCCATGTCGTGCTGCCGGCGGCACTGCCCGAGATTCTGGTCGGCATGCGGGTCTCGATCGGCTTTGGCTGGAGCACGCTGGTCGCGGCCGAGATGGTCGCTGCCAATGTGGGCCTGGGACAAATGGTTCTCAACGCCTCGAACTTTCTGCGCACCGACATCGTTGTCATGGGCATCATCGTGATCGGCGTGGTGGCCTACATGTTCGACCTGCTGATGCGCTGGATCGAGCGCCGGCTGGTGCCATGGCAAGGCCGCATGTAGCGCATCGCCGCCCGCACCTGCCTGGCGGGCGCGACCTCGCCGCAACCCTCAGAACTTTTCAATCGCCGCTTTGACGGCTGCCACGATTTCGTCGATGTCTTCCCTGGTTGCAATCAGGGCCGGCGCGAAATTCATGATCGTGTTGTTGCCCGGCAGGCTGCTGCTGGTGCGTCCCACCAGAACGCCCTGCGCGGCCACCAGGCCCATCATGCGGGCCATCTCGGCCTCGCTGATCGGTTCCTTGGTCTGCTTGTCTTTCACAAACTCGATGCCGCAGAAAAGGCCGATGCCGCGCACATGGCCGACGATCGGCCTGTCGCTCAGGGCCTGGAGTTCGGCGAGCAGGTAGGCGCCGACGACGCGGCTGTTTTCCACCAAATTCTCGTCCTCGATGATGCGCGTGCTCTCCAGCGCAGCGGTGGTTGCGCCGGCACACCCGCCATAGGTGCTGATGTCGCGGAAGTAGTTCATCCTCTCGGCCGGATTGTTCGGCTCGCACAGGAACTTGTCGAATATCTCCTGGCGCACCGCCATTGCCGAGAGCGGCATGTACGAACTGGCCAGCCCCTTGGCCATGGTGACGATGTCCGGATCCACGTCGAACTGGTCATGGCCCCAGAACTTTCCGGTGCGGCCGAATCCGCACACCACCTCATCCATGATCAGGTAGACGCCGTACCGCTTGCAAATCTCCTGCAGAATCGGGTAGTACTCCGGCACCGGCACGATGATGCCGCCGCCCGCCGTGATCGGCTCGACGATGCAGCCGCCCACGCTGTCCGGGCCTTCCTTGAGGATCACGTCTTCCACGCTTCGGGCACACTCGATGTTGCAGCCCGGGTAGCTCTTGCCCATCGGGCAGCGGTAACAAAGCGGGTGGGGAATCTGGGCGAAGCCCTCGGCAAAGGGGCCGTAATCCTGCTTGCGCTCGGACTGGCCGGTGGCGCTGAGGGCGCCGATGGTCGTGCCATGGTAGTCGCGGTCACGAAACAGGATCTTGTACTTTCCCTTCCTGGCCGGATCGATGTGGGAAAGCTGCCGCACGACCTTGAATGCCTTTTCATTGGCCTCCGAACCGCTGTTGGAGAAGAACACCTTGCCCAGACGGGGCAGCAGTTCAATCAATTTGGCGGCGAACTTGATGGTCGGCACGTTGCCCGCAGTTCCGGCGTAATAACCCAGGGTTTTCAATTGCTCGTATACCGCGGCGGCGATGCTTTCCCGCCCGTGGCCCACCATCACGCTCCACACGCCGCCGGAAGTCGCATCGAGGTATTCACGGCCGCGAATGTCCTTGACGCGCAGCCCCTTGCCCTCCACGATGATCATCTGTTCGGCGCTCTGGAAGACCTTGTGCGGCTTGATGTGATGCCACAGAAAGTCGCGATCGTCGCGCACGATGTCGTCTGCGATGTACTCCAGCCAATTGGTTTCGTTACCCATGATCGTGTGGCTCCTGGTGTTGACCGATGCACCGCATATGCCAAACGGTTTGCGGCGTGCGGCACGATCCTATCATCGTCCCGGCATCAATTGAGGGGCCAGTTGCCCTGTGTTTGAAGGACCAGATACCCCGGGTTTTGGCGCCCGCACCAGCGAGCGCCGCGCCTCATGTGGCGGCTTTGCTCGCGGGCACTGCCGCAGCGTCGATCGCCGCGATGGCGTTCGCCGCGCGCTGCAGCGCCGGGAGGAACTGCAGCGCCTTGTCGCGCGAAACGCGCATCACCGGCGCCTGGATGGCGACACCCGTGTTCGAGCGCCCCAGCGGGCGTGGCACGAGTAGGGCGATGCAGAAAAGCCCCGGCAGAAATTCCTCGTTGTCGATCGCATAGCCGTCGCGCCGGACCGCCTCGACCTCCCGCTCCAGGGCCTCGAAGTCGGTCACCGTGCGCGCCGTGTACTGCTCCAGCGGTGCCTGGTCAAGCAGGCGCCGGCGCTGGCTGGGCGTCATCTGCGCCAGAAAAAGCTTGCCGCTGGCCGAGCAGTGCGCCGGCACGCGCGAGCCCGGGTGGAGATAAAAGCGCAGCGGCGCCTGTGTTTCCACGCGATCGAGGTAGAGGACCTCGCTCCCCGAGAGCGCCGTGATGTTGCAGCTCTCACCGACCTCCTCGACCAGCTTGCGCAGCACCGCATGGCGCGCACCATGCACCGTGTTGTTGAGCAGGACGTCCTCGGCAAGGCGGCGCAGTCGCAGACCGGCGCCATAGAACCGGCCCTGCGCATCGCGCTGCAGGATCGCGGCGCTTTCAAGTTGCTGCAGCATGCGGTGCAAGGTGGCTTTGGGCAGCCCCGTTTCCTCGACCAGCCCTTGCAGGGAGAAGAACTGGTCCTTGCGGGCGATGACCTCCAGCAGCGAAAACAGGCGCAACACCGGCGTGTCGCCGTCCAGACTGGATGGTTCCTGGATCGGATTTGGTTTCGTTTTGTCCATGATGGCTTGATCATAGATTATTTTTGTTTCCGGTATCAATTGTTCCGATTTTTGTTAATTGTTATTGACTTCGGAAATTCGCAACCCTAGAATTGATCCAAGTTCCGATAAATGGAACCTTTTGTGGCGTTTTTCCAAATCAACTCCAGAGGAGATCAAGAGATGAGCAAAGCTGACAATCGCAAGGTGACAGAGGGGCCAACCCGAATGACCCCGTCCGAGGCCTTCGTCGAGACCTTGGTGGCCAATGGCGTCACCGAAATGTTCGGCATCATGGGCTCGGCCTTCATGGACGCGATGGACATCTTCGCGCCCGCCGGCATCCGCCTGATTCCGGTGGTGCACGAGCAGGGCGCCGGCCACATGGCCGACGGCTATTCGCGCGTCTCCGGCCGGCACGGTGTCGTGATCGGGCAGAACGGTCCGGGCATCAGCAACTGCGTCACGGCAATAGCCGCCGCCTACTGGGCGCACAGCCCGGTGGTGGTGATCACGCCCGAGACCGGCACCATGGGCATGGGCCTGGGCGGCTTCCAGGAGGCGCACCAGCTGCCCATGTTCCAGGAGTTCACCAAGTACCAGGGCCATGTCAACAACAACAAACGCATCGCCGAGTACACCGCACGCTGCTTCGACCGTGCGCACTCGGAACTTGGCCCGACCCAGCTCAATATCCCGCGCGACCTGTTCTACGGCGAGCTGACCTGCGAGATCCCCAAGCCGATGCGCCTGGATCGCGGCGCCGGCGGCGAGGCCAGCCTGGCCGCTGCGGCCGAACTGCTGGCCACGGCCAAGGCGCCCGTGCTGATCGCCGGCGGCGGCGTGGTGATGGGCGACGCCTACGCCGAATGCATCGCGCTGGCCGAGCGGCTGGGTTGCCCGGTCGTCAACAGCTACCAGCACAACGATTCGTTCCCCGCCAGCCATCCGCAATGGTGCGGCCCGCTCGGCTACCAGGGCAGCAAGGCCGGCATGAGGCTGATCAGCGAGGCCGACGTCGTGATCGCGCTCGGTTCGCGCCTCGGCCCGTTCGGCACCCTGGCGCAGTACGGCATGGACTACTGGCCGAAGAACGCGCGCATCATCCAGATTGACGCCGACCACAAGATGCTGGGCCTGGTCAAGAAGATCGACGTCGGCATCTGCGGTGACGCCAAGGCCGCGGCTGTCGCGCTGAGCGCGCGCCTGGCCGGCAGGACGCTGGCCTGCGACGCGACGAGGGCTGAGCGCGCCGCACGCACCGCTGCCGAGAAGGCCGCCTGGGAGGCGGAACTCGCGGGCTGGACGCACGAGCGAGACGCCTACAGCCTTGACATGATTGAGGAGGCAAAAGGCGAGAAGACTCCCGACGGCGGCCAGTGGCTGCACCCGCGCCAGGTGCTGCGCGAGCTGGAAAAAGCCATGCCGCGCGACGTGATGGTATCCACCGACATCGGCAACATCAACTCGGTGGCGCACAGTTACCTGCGCTTCGAGCGACCGCGCAGCTTTTTTGCGCCGATGAGCTATGGCAACTGCGGCTACGCCTTCCCGACCATCATCGGTGCCAAGGTCGCGGCGCCCGATAGGCCGGCCATCTCGTATGCCGGCGACGGCGCATGGGCCATGAGCATGGGCGAAATCATGACCTGTGTGCGTCACGACATACCGGTCACCGCAGTCGTGTTCCACAATCGCCAGTGGGGCGCCGAGAAGAAGAACCAGGTCGATTTCTACAACCGCCGCTTCGTTGCCGACGAACTCGATAACCCCAGTTTTGCCGCCGTTGCCCGGGCCATGGGGGCCGAGGGCATCGTGGTCGACCGGCTCGAGGACGTCGGCGCTGCCCTGAAACGGGCTGTGGACCTGCAGATGAACCAGCGCAAGACCTGCATTGTCGAGATCATGTGCAACCGCGAACTGGGCGATCCGTTCCGCCGCGATGCGCTGGCCATGCCGGTGCGCATGCTTGAGAAGTACAAGGACTACGTCTGACGCGCGAGGGCGCCCGACATCACAGCCCCAGTCGCGAGAAGAACCGGGCATCCGAGTTCATTTGTTCCTTCAGACCGATAACGACCAGACGGGGACTGCCTGGCGCGGGGGCGGCATCGATTTGCCAGCGCCCCGCGCTGACCTGCAGTGAGCAGCCGCGGCCATGCGCGTCCACAGCCAGCGCCTTGGCCCGCAAAACACCGCTGCCGGGCGCTGCCAGGGCGCGCGCCAGCGCCGAGAGGTCGATATTCGCTGGCAGTGTGAAGCTTCTGCTGGCAAAAACAGACATCGCGGAGCGCCGGCTCCAACCGATCGGCCTGCCCGCCATCGCCGCTGACGCACGCGAGGCGTCGGTCGCGTCAGCGCGCCAGCCCAGCACCAGAGCCGGTTCAATCTCGCGGGCGCCGCAGACCATGACCCGTGCCTGCGGCGCTGTCTCTGCCAGCCAGGTCGCCAGCGTGCGCGCCGGGTCCGGGCGCGCGAGGTCTGATTTGTTGAGCAGGATCCAGTCTGCGTCACGCAGTTGTTGGTGCACCGTCTCGCCGACGTAGCGGTCGCTGGCCTGCCGCTCGATGGCAGATGCGTCGGCTAGCACCAGGGTGCCGGCCACCTCAACGGCTGGCGCCAGTTTGATGCTGCGTGAAACAGGGCGCGGCAATGCCACTCCGCTGAGTTCGATCACCACCACGTCGGGTCGCGCAGCGCCCTGCGCCAGCGCCTGCAGCGTGCCCACCAGATCATCGCCAAAGCTGCAGCACAGGCAGCCGCCGCTCAGGCTCACGACGCCGGCCGCAGCGCCTTCGATGAGGTCGGCATCAATGTTGATCTCACCAAAGTCGTTCACCAGCACCGCCACGCGGCGTCCGCCCGCGTTGCGCAGCAGATGGTTGATCAGCGTGGTCTTGCCGGCACCAAGATAGCCACCGATGATGACGACAGGCAGCCTGCTCAAGACAAGCCTTCAGCCGGCCTGAAAGACCCGCCCCTCCTGCACCGTGCCCCAGACTGCGACATCTTTCAATGCCTGCGGATTGACAGCGGTCGGGTCCTCCTCCAACACGCAAAAATCAGCCCGTTTACCGCATTCAATGGAACCGACCTCGCCATCGAGCTTGAGTGTGGCGGCCGCCCCAAGGGTGATGGCCCGCAACGCGTCGGGCACACCGATTCGCTCCTGCGCACCGAGCACGCGACCCGACGCAGTCAGGCGATTGACAGCACACCAGGCGGTAAACAAGGGCCCCAAAGGCGTGATCGGAGCGTCTGAATGGATCGCAAAGGGAACGCCTTCGCGCATCGCAGACCGGCAGGCGTTCATGCGCTCCGAGCGCTCCGGCCCGACGGTCGTCGCGTAGTGCTGATCGCCCCAATAGAAATGGTGATTGGCAAACAGATTGACATGCATGCCCAGGGGCTTCATGCGGCGAAATTGCGCGGCGTCCGCCAACTGGCAATGCTGCAGCGTGAACCGGTGGTCCGATGCAGCGCAGGTGCGCAGCGCGGCTTCCATCGCGTCCAGCGCCATGTCGATCGCCTCGTCGCCATTGGTGTGGGTGTGCACCTGAACGCCGCTTTGCAGCGCATGCACATAGAGCTCGCGCAGCGTCTCCGGTGGCATGTACCACAGGCCGTTGGGGGCGCCATTGAAATAGCCGGGCCACCGAATGCGGGCCGAAAATCCCTGGATCGACCCGTCCGCCACGGCCTTGATGCGCCCCAAGCGCAACTGGTTGGTGCTGCGGGCCTCCAGCGCCTTGGCGCGTTCCACCGCGTCCTTCGGACGGGCGCCAAAAAGCCGCAACAGCGGCACCAGGCGCAGCGGATAGTCGGCGCCTGAGGTCACGCGCAGCATGGTGCCTAGCTCATCGTCGGACAGCAGAGCCGCCATGTCGGTGGCGGTGGTGACGCCTGCAGTGACGCACAGTTTGGCGAAATTTTCCAGGCCCACTTCGTCGGCGGACAGGAATGACGCTCCCATGCCCAGATGGGGCATCACCGGCAGCATCGCCTCCGGCCCCTTCAATTCACCAGTGGGAAGGCCGTCTGCGCCCAGCGGATATCCCGGGTGTTCAATGCCTGTGCGCAAGAGACCCGCGCGTTCCAGTGCGCAACTGTTGGCGTTCAGAATGTGGCCGCTGGCATGCAAGATAGCGACCGGCCGCTCGCTGCTGACCCGGTCCAGATCGCCGCGTGCGCAGCGCGCGGCGCCGAAGTAAATGGGGTCGAATCCCCAGCCCACGAGCGCGTTCCCGGCCCGGTCTCGCGCGGCGCTGCTCAACGCGGCAATCACGGCATCCAGTGTCTTCAATCCCGGCCAGATCCGCCCCCGGGGATCGGTCACGTCAAAGTAGCCGCAATACACATGCCGCCACAGGGATCCGGCCATCGAATGGCTGTGGGCCTCGATCAGCCCCGGCATCAGCACCTTGTCGGCAAACTGCGTGCTCAGCGTGTACGCGCCCCAGGCGGCCAGCTCGTCAAGCGTTCCGGCGCCCAGAATGCGGCCATCACGCACCGCCACGTGGGTGACATCAGGACGTGCCGCGTTCATGGTCAGAATGCGACGGGCTTGGTAAATCGTGGTGCTGTTCATGGTGCGTAAAGGGGGGGGCGTCAGGGTCATGGCCGATGGGGCGGTGACGCATTATGTTGCTTTGCCCGCAGCGCAAGAAGGCGGGTAAACACCGAGAAGAAAATGAAATTTTGCATGTAAATTTCACGTCAGGCAGGTTGCCGTCCTGGCCTTCCATCTCCATGCTTCTTTCGACGGACTCCGCGCATCAACGGTTCACGATCTTCATTGCGATGACATTCAACTGATCTTTTCAAATTGGACAACGACCTGCAACCCTCCTGTCCCGAAGAGCGGATTTTCGCCAACGGTGAGTTCGCGGGCGTCATGGCAGCGGCCATTTCCAGGATTCGCGGCTGATGAAGACCGAGTTGACAGCAGCAGCCCGACTGCCGGATCACGGCGCTGTGCTGGGGCGCCAGATCCGTGACCTGCGCAAGGCCCGAGGCCTCACCTTGCAGGACCTTGCAGCACGCGTCGAGCGCTCGCTGGGATCGCTGAGCCAGATCGAGCGCGGCATGTCGCCGGTTTCCATCTCTGCGCTCGATGCCATCGCCCAGGCACTTGGGGTGGAACTTTCATGGTTCTTCGCGCAGGGCACGCCGCCAGATCCCGATGAATTGGCCATGGTGGTTCGCAAACGCCATCGCCGAGTGCTCGATTTTTGCGGCTCCGGCGTGCGCGAGGAGTTGCTGACGCCGACCTTTGGCAATCAGTTGCTGCTCATGGAGTCGACATTCGCCCCGGGTGCGAGCACCGGCGACCGGGACCGTGAGCGCCGCGGCGACGAGGCCGGCGTGGTGCTGCGCGGCAGCTTGCAACTCTCGGTCGAGGGGCGCACACTGCTGCTCAGGGCGGGCGACAGCTTTGCTTTCAAGCGCCACGGACCGCATCGTTGTCATAACCCGGGTCGGGTGCCCGCCGTTGTGCTCTGGGTCGTCACCCCGCCTTCTTATTGATTGAGTCCGAATTTCGTTCAATGCCAGTTCACCCGTAAAGGAAAAATGTCCATGTCTTTCATTTCACGTCGTCAATTGATACAGGCCTCGGCCGCCACGTCGGTCGGTTCCTTGCTGGGAATTCCGTTGCAGGTACTCGCCCAGGCCGCCAAGGGCGGCGTTGTCGTCCTTGGCACCACGCAAAGGGCGCGCCACCTCAATCCCGCGGTGCAAAGCGGGATTGCGACCATGATTCCGGGCTCGCAATTGTTTGCATCACCGCTGCGCATGGATGCGAACTGGAAGCCCCAACCCTATCTGGCAGAGCGCTGGGATTTGTCGACCGACTACCGCAGTCTGACCCTGTATCTGCGCAAGGATGCGGTGTTCCACGATGGCAAGCCGATTACCGCGGAAGACGTCAAATTTTCCCTGGAGACCATTCGCGACAACCATCCGTTCAAGTCGATGTACGAGCCGCTCAACAGTGTGACCATCGTCGACGCCCACACCGCGGTTCTTCGGCTGAGCGAGCCCCATCCGGCCTTGCTGCTGGCGATGTCCACCTCGCTCACACCGATCATCCCGAAGCACATCTTCGGCGACGGCACCGATGTCAAAGTGCACCCGCGCAACGCCAGTCCGGTCGGCTCCGGCGCCTTCAAGATGGTCGAATACAAGCCGGGCGAACATCTCATCATGGAGCGCTTCGACCGCTTCTTCATGAAGGGTTTGCCCAAGCTCGAGCGCATCATCATCAAGGATTTCAAGGATCCCGCCAGCATGCTGCTGGCGTTTGAGCGCGGCGAAATCGATATGCAAGGCGTGAGCGATCCGCGTGAGATTGCCCGTGTTGCCAAACTGCCCAAGGTGCAATTGATCCGCAATGCGGCGCCGGCGGTCGGACCGCTGGTCTGGCTGGCCTTCAACACCAAGAACCCCAAGCTCGCCGACAAGCGCGTGCGCCAGGCCATCAGTTTCGCGATGGACCGCAAGTTCATCCTCGATTCGCTATTGGGTGGCGCGCACAAGGTGGCCACCGGCCCGATTGCCAGCGGCAGTCCGTTCTACAGCGCCGAGGTCGAGAAATACGAGCTGAATCTGGTCAAGGCCAACAAACTGCTCGACGATGCAGGCGTCAAGGCGGGAGCCGATGGCACCCGTTTTGCGCTGGAACTCGATACTTTGCCGGGCGTTCCTGAAATGAAGACCATCCAGGAGTACCTTAAACCAGCACTGGCCAAAGTGGGGATTGCTGTCAACCTGCGCGTCTCGCCGGACTTCCCAAGCTGGGCGCGACGCGTGGCCACCTTCCAGTTCGAGGCGACCCTTGACGCCGTCTACAACTGGGGCGACCCGGTGATTGGCGTGCACCGTACCTGGCTGACGTCCAACATCAAGCCGGGCGTGATCTGGTCCAACACGCAAAGCTACAGCAACACAAAAGTCGACGAGTTGTTGACATCGGCCGCCAAGGAAATGAACCTGGCAAAGCGCAAGGCACAGTACAAGGAAATGCAAAAGCTGGTGGTCGACGATTGCCCGGCAGCCTTCATCTATGAGAGCGTTTCCTACGAGGCCTATGGCGCCAACGTGGTCAATCCGCCGCGCGGGATCTGGGGCATGGCGGACGCGCTCAACGACATGTCGATGCGCACTTCGTAGCTGTTCCCCGCGCGCACCATTGCCGTGATTCGCCTGCTCTGGCTGATTGTTCGCCGTCTGGCGCTCGCCGCGGCCCTGGTGCTGTCGGTGCTGGCGGTCAATTTCATTCTGATCCACGCTGCGCCGGGTGACCCGGCGCAGGTGATTGCGGGTGAGATGGGCGGTGCCGACGAGGCGGCCATGGCGAGCATCCGCAAGGCCTACGGGCTGGATCGTCCGCTGACGCAGCAGTTCATAACCTATATCGGCAAAAGCCTGCAAGGCGATCTGGGGCAGAGCTACACCTTCAACCGGCCCGTTTCTGAAATGATCCTGGATCGCCTCGGTCCGACGGTGATGCTGGTCATGACCGCCCTGCTCTGCGCGGTGCTGCTTGGGACTTTGCTTGGTGTCTGGGCCTCGCGGCGACCCGACAGCATGGTCAGCGGCGTGGTCACCGTGATGTCGCTGGTTGGCTATTCGATGCCCGTGTTCTGGACCGGCATCCTGCTGGTCATCCTGTTCGGCAAAGTCTGGCCCATCATGCCGATTGCCGGAATGCACGATGTGCGTCTGGTGGGCGCGAACGCATGGGTCTCTGCCATGGATGTGCTGCACCATCTGGTGCTGCCAGCCCTGACGCTGACCCTGATCTATGTGGCGCAGTACAGCCGCCTGGCGCGCGCCAGCATGCTCGAAATTCTGGGCTCGGACTACATCCGCACCGCCCGTGCCAAGGGCTTGAGCGAGGACGCAGTGACGTTCAAGCACGCCTTGCGCAATGCCCTGATGCCGATCGTCACCGTCGTGGGCCTGCAGTTCGGCAATCTGATATCGGGCGCCGTGCTGGTTGAAACCGTGTTCTCCTGGCCCGGCCTGGGCACGCTGGCGCTCGATGCCATCCTGGGGCGCGACTACCCGACGCTGCTGGGCGTGCTGACCTTTTCCGCGGCGCTGGTGATTGTGGCCAACCTGCTGACCGATCTGAGCTATCGCTGGATCGACCCGCGCTTGCGCGATCACTGAGGTCAGCATGACCGTGAATCAGCCGCACCTTCCGAAGCCAGCGTTGCGGGCCAGTTCGCCCTGGCGCGAATCATGGCGCGTGTTTCGCAGCAACCGGGCTGCCGTTTTCGGACTGGCCCTGCTGCTTGCACTGGTTGCCATGATGCTGCTCGGACCTTACAGCTACGGCGTCAAGGCCTTCGACATTGTGGCCGAACCGTTCACGGGCCCCTTCATCAACCCCCAAGTCTGGCTCGGCACCGACTATCTGGGCCGCGATGTGCTGGCCGGCGTCCTCATAGGGGGGCGAGCCACCCTGCTGGTGGGACTGGCTTCAGCGGCGTTGGCGGTCAGCATCGGCGTTACCGTGGGGGCGTCAGCCGGCTTCTTTGGCGGCTGGGTCGACACCTTGCTGACGCGCCTGATCGAGCTGTTTCAGGTGCTGCCGGCCTTGCTGCTGGCCATGGTGCTGGTGACCCTTTTTTCGCCGTCGCTGCAGGTCGTCATATTTGCCATCGGCATCGTCGCCTGGACCTCCACGGCACGGCTGGCGCGCGCCGAATTCATGCGCCTTCGCCACCTTGAGTACGTCAATGCGGCACGCACCATGGGCGCCGGGCCGGTGCGCTTGATGCTGCGCGAGATTCTGCCCAATGCCTTGCCGCCGCTGATTGTGTCTGCCACATTGATCATCGGTTCCGCCATCCTTTTCGAGGCCGGGTTGAGCTATCTCGGCCTGTCTGATGCCAACGTGATGAGCTGGGGCATGATGATCGGCAACAACCGGCGTAATGTGCTCGACTGCTGGTGGGCGGTCACCTTTCCGGGTCTGGCCATTTTTGCCACCGTTTTGGCCGTCAGCCTGATTGGGGATGGCCTCAATGACGCTTTCAATCCCAGATTGCAGTTGCGATGACCGATTCGCAAGCGCTACTGTCGGTGCAGGACTTGTCGGTCGAATTCAGGACACGACACGGCACCGCCAACGTGCTCAATGGCGTCACTTTTTCCCTGCAGCGTGGCCAAACGCTGGCCGTCGTGGGCGAGTCGGGCTGCGGCAAGAGCGTGACCGCTCTGGCGGTGATGCGCCTGATTGCAGAGCCGCCCGGCCGCGTTGCGGCCGGGCGCGTGCTGTTTGACGGGCATGATCTTCTGAGACTGAGCGAGCCCGAGATGCGCCAGGTGCGGGGCAACCGCATCTCCATGATCTTCCAGGAGCCCATGACCTCGCTCAATCCGGCTTACACCGTGGGCAACCAGATTGCCGAGGCGGTGCGCTTGCATCAGGGAGGAGACTGGGGCGCCGCCATGGCGCGCGCGGTCGAGATGCTGGAGGCCGTGGGCATCCCCGCGCCGGGGCGCCGTGCGCATGAATACCCGCACCAATTTTCGGGTGGCATGCGACAGCGGGTCATGATCGCCATGGCCCTGGCCTGCAAGCCCGACCTGCTGATTGCCGACGAGCCCACCACCGCGCTCGATGTGACGGTACAGGCGCAGATTTTCGACCTGATTGCCGATCTGCGCGAGCGCACCGGTACCGCCGTCCTGCTCATCACGCACGACATGGGTGCCGTTGCCGAAATGGCTGATCGCGTGGTGGTGATGTACGCCGGACACATCGTCGAGAGCGCTGAGGTCAGGGAAATACTGCAGTCACCGCTGCACCCCTATACCCGGGGGCTGATTGCCTGCGCGCCGGGGGCGCGTTCGGTGCAGCCGGGCGAGTATCTGGAGGAAATTCCGGGAAGCGTGCCCTCGTTGCTGGAACGTGGCGCCGGCTGCATGTTTGCCCAGCGCTGCCGCCAGGCCAGTCCACAGTGTTTTCAGACGCTGCCACCTCTGACCCGGATCGGTGCCGGACGCAGCGTCATGTGCTGGCTGCATGCCCAGGCCGCGGAGGCAACCGCATGACAGCGAGGGATATTGTGCTGTCGGTGCGCGACCTGAAGGTCTATTTCCCGATGGGCGGAGGTCTGCTGGGTCCTCGCGCTGCCGTGAAGGCTGTCGACGGTGTGAGTTTTGGCGTGCGCCGCGGCACCACCTTTGGCATCGTTGGCGAAAGCGGCTCGGGCAAGAGCACAACCGCTCTGGCCATCATGCGCCTGGTCAAGATCACGGCCGGTGCGGTGAGGCTGGGCAGCACGGATATCGGTGCCCTCAAAGGTGATGCCTTGCGCCGCGAGCGGCACCGCTTCCAGATGGTATTTCAGGATCCCTACGCTTCGCTCAACCCGCGCACTCGCGTTGGCGATGCCATCCTTGAGGCGCTCAACCTGATGAATGTGGCGTCGGCTCATGAACGGCCCGAGCGCGCCAGGATGCTGTTTACCCAGATGGGCCTCACGGCCGAACAGATGTCGCTTTATCCGCACCAGTTTTCCGGCGGTCAGCGACAGCGCATTGTGCTGGCCCGTGCCCTGGCGGCGCACCCGGAGCTCGTGGTATGCGACGAGCCCGTCTCGGCGCTGGACGTGGCCATCCAGGCACAGATGCTCAATCTCATGCTGCGCCTGCAGCGCGAATTCGGCCTGACCTATCTCTTCATTTCACACGACCTGGGCGTCATTCGGCACATGTGCGATGAGGTGGCCGTGATGTATCTGGGGCGCATTGTGGAGCGCGCCGGCCGCGATGCCTTGTTTGCCCGGCCATTGCACCCCTATACGCTGGCGCTGTGGTCCGCCGCGCCCACCTTTGATCCGCAGGCGCGGGGACGCAGCCAGCGTATTCGGCTGCAAGGCGATCCGCCCAGCCCCATGAACGTACCCGACGGTTGCCGCTTTGCCGGACGCTGCCCCTTCGCCCAGACCGTCTGCCACAGCTCGGATCCGCCCCTGCGCGAAGTGGCCAGCGGTCATCTGGTCGCCTGCCACCGGGTCGCCGACGATGGCACGCCAGGCTATGACGCCAAGGCATTGACCGGGTAGGCAGCGCGGCGCTGCCGCCTCGGCCGGAGCGGCTTCAGTTCGCCGACGGAATCAGAAAATCACGGCTGATGTGGGCGCCCAGATCATTGACCCGGTCCAGGAACTGGGTCAGATAGGCGTGCAGACCGGTGGCCAGGATTTCGTCAATGCGGCCGTACTTCAGTTCGGCGCACAGTTTGCCCGCCCGCCGGTGGGTTTCACCCGACTGCTCGTTGGCCACCATCGCCAGATTCTTCACCACCTCGTTCAGGCTGGCATGCAGCGATCGCGGCATGTCGGGCCGCAGGATCAGCAACTCGGCGACCCGCTCCGGACGGATCACGTCGCGGTAGACCTTGCGATAGACCTCGAAGCCCGAGACGCTGCGCAGGATCGCGCTCCAGTGGTAGAAGTCGTATTCCTGGTCCTTCTCGCTGGCGGCGCCATAGAAGTCGCTCTGCAGCGCATGAAACTTCACATCGACCAGCCGCGCCGTGTTGTCGGCCCGTTCCAGAAACGTTCCGAGCCGCATGAAGTACAGCGCCTCGTCCATCAGCATGGTGCCCAGCGTGACGCCGCGCGACAGGTGCGAGCGGAACTTGACCCATTCGAAGAACTGCGCCGGATCGCGCTCGAACTCGCCGCCCCGGATCATCCGCTTGACCTCGAGCCAGGTCTGGTTCTGGGTCTCCCAGACCTCGGTCGTGAGCGTCCCGCGCACGGCGCGCGCGTTCTCCCGCGCCGCGCTCAGGCAGGACATGATGGAAGACGGATTGCTCTCGTCCTTCACCATGAAGTCCATGACGCCGCGGACGTCGATGTCGCCATGTCGGGTCTCGTAGGCGGAGCGCAGCTCGCTGATGCTCAGCAACCCCTGCCATCCGACCAGCGCCACCGCGTCCGACTGCGGCAGCAGCGAGGTCTGATAATTGACATCGAGCATGCGCGCGGTGTTTTCGGCGCGTTCGGTGTAACGGGCCATCCAGAACAGATGATCGGCAGTGCGTGACAGCATTTAGTGCTCCTTGTCCGGTTCGCCCTGAGCCTGTCGAACGCTGGCCTGGGTCTGCTGCGGGAAGCCCTCGGCAGCCTCGGCCGAAACGCCGTCCCGATTCTCCAGCACCCA
>CAIMBE010000173.1 GCA_903839085.1 uncultured beta proteobacterium
ACGCCGGGCACCTCGGCCAGACGCGAAACCGCGTTCTCGGCGAACGGCGCCAGCTCGCCTTTTTCAAAGCCGGAATGCGCCAGCACGATCACCAGTTGCGCGCCCGCAGCGCGCATTTCCGGAACGTACTTCGCGGCCACTTCGACCATGTCGCGCGCCACCACGCGCCCGTCCAGATTCGCCTTGTCCCATTGCATGATCTGCGGCGGCAACAGGCCGATGACGCCGATCTTCAGGGCGTGCGCCTTGCCCTCCACATCACGCAGCTGGCGCTCGAGCAGCAGGTAGGGCGTGAAGGCATGCCTGGCCCTGGGCGTGAGCTTGTCGGCGTCGTCGATGTAGACGTTGGCGCTGATGTACGGAAAATTGGTGCCCTTGAGCGCGCGCTGCAGGAAAGGCAGGCCGTAGTTGAAGTCATGGTTGCCGAGATTGGCCGCGTCGTAGCCAAGCGCGTTCATGACCTTGAAGGCAGGGTGCACCTGGCCGTCCTTGAGCGGGTGCACGCTGGCCACCACATCGCCCAGCGGATTGCCCTGCAGCAGGTCGCCGTTGTCGAACAGCAGGCTGTTGGGAGCCTCGGCCCGGGCCGCCTTGATCAGGCTCACGGCGCGGTCCAGGCCGTACTGATCGGTCGGTTTGTCCTGGTAGTAGTCGTAGCTCATCAGGTTCATGTGCAGGTCGGTCGTCTCGAGCACGCGCAAGCGCACCTCGGCGGCCTGCGCGCAGGCAACCGCCAGGCCCGCCATCATGAACAAACTGATCCAGTTTCTTCTCATCTCATCTCCGACGTACTGTTGAGACTTCCGTTGATCGTGACAATTCCAGTTGTCACTGCGAGCGAAGCGCGGCAGTCCATGGTTTCAGACCTCATGGATTGCTTCACGTCGTTCGCAATGACAAGCTGTTCATCGAAAGCGTAGCGTGGCAATCCATTGACTGCATGGATCGCCGCGGCCTGCGCACTCCGCTGTTCGCCATTCTGCTGCACTGCGCCTTGCTCTGCATTCACTGCCGGTAGTAGGACGGCAGGGCGCGCAGGTACCTGGGCAGGTTCGGGTTCTTCATCAGGCGCGACAGGAACTCGGGATCCTCGCTGGTGGTCAGGGCGCTCAGGCGTGTCTTCTCGAAGGGCAGGCCGAAGCGGCAGGACATCAGTCGTGCGGCAACAGCGGGCGTCACCGGCCCGGCGGGTGCCGCCAGGCCGCACTGCTCAAAATCTTTCGCCACCTGCTCCGGGCTCAGCTTGGCGGCCAACTGCCTGGCGTCGAACTTCAGGCCTTGTTGAATTCTTGCCATGGTCTGGGCCACGCTCATGGCGGGCAGGGCGGTTGCCGGGCAGTTGGGCGTCATGCCCTTGGCGCGCTTGCCGCGGAAGGTGGAGGTGGTTTCGACGTCGTCGTCGCCGCCCGCGCGCGCGGCCCGGAGCAGTTTCAGGTCGCCGTACAGCGGCTCGCCGCGCACCGTCACCAGCTGGATGTTTTCCTCGATCGCCAGGATCAGGTTGCGATAGGGGTCGTCGTGCCTGTCATCGAGCACCAGGAGGTCGGCCAGATAGCCCTCGGCCAGCTGGCCCAGGCGTTTGCTCCAGCCCATGGCAGTAGCCGGTTTGCGCGTCACCATCTCGACCAGATCGCGGTCGCTCAGCAGCCCTTTCAAGGCATGCTTGTTGACCAGATCGGCCACCTTCAACTCGCCCAGGCTGGACTTGCTGCCCGAGGGCCCCCAGTCCGGTCCCAGGCTGATCGACAGGCCGGCCTTGCGCGCCGCCGCGATGTTGGCGGTTTGGCCGTAGAGCATGAAGTTCGACAGCGGCGACCACACCAGCTTGGCGCCTGCCGCAGCCATCTCCTTGAGCTGGGGCTCGGTCAGGCCGACGCCGTGAATGGCGATCAGATCGGGGCTGAGCAGCTTGCTGTCCTTGAGGGCAAGGAACTCGGTTGCCATGCGCGGCGAGGGGCCCTCGGCCAAATGCACGACCAGCGGACCCTTGTCGAGTTCGGCCTGCATGGCGCTCCACTCTTTGGAACTGCGCCCGATGTCAACCCGGCTCGCCGCCACGCGGGTCTCGACGGCCGAGTTTTCGATGTTGCGCACCAGGCACTCTTCCTTCGAGTAGGCCAGGTTGGTGCGCCCGCCCTGCAGCGAGGTCGTGCCGCCGGCCAGCGCCTTGTACTCGCCGTAACGGCCGATCTCGATGCCCAGGTCGAGGTAGTAGGGCCGCGTCAGCACCTCCTGCGGGAAAGTGATGCGCTTGTTGTAGACATCGTCGTACCAGCGCCATTCATAGCGGTCGCGGTACTTGCGCTTGAGCGGCAGCAGCGGGTAGATCGCGTATTCGGGATGGTTGTGCAGGTCGATCAGGCCGGGGTAGATGACGCCCCGGCTGTCGATCACCGGCGCCTCGCGCGCCGCCTCCGGCAGGGCTTCGCCGGAGCGCGCGATGGCCATGATCTTGCCGCCCGCGAGCCAGACGCGCGCATTGGGCAGCACCTCGCCCGCGTCGTTCAGGGTGACGACCTTGCCGACCAGCACCAGCCCGCGCTCGGCGTTCCATGTCGGCGCGGCTGCGCTTGCGCAAGCGCCAATCGCCAGCAGCGCCAAGCCGGCAACCCCGCGCAGCGCAGGCACAACAGCAAACTTCATGGCCGCCAACTTTCGGGAAGTGAAAACGATGCTGCCATCATAGCGTTGCAGCCGGGCGCGTTGGGCCTGGCCGCGCGCTCGGCCACCGCGGACATCCAGCCGCCCGCTCCGCAGTCCTATTGAGACTTTCGCTAATCGTGCCAACTCCAGTTGTCATTGCGAGCACAGCGCGGCAATCCACGCAATTCCAGTTGTCATTGCGAGCGAAGCGTGGCAATCCATTGACTGCATGGATCGCCACGGCCTGCGGCCTCGCGATGACAAGAGA
>CAIMBE010000174.1 GCA_903839085.1 uncultured beta proteobacterium
CCAGCGCGCGATCGCGAACAGGATGATGCTGGCCAGTCCAAAGCGCAGTGCCACCGAATGCAGCACCGCAACGTCCCCGAGCTGGTACAGGATCGCGTGCCAGGTGGTGGCCCATATCAGGGTCGGCAACCAGAACAGAAAGCGGTCAGACACCCTCGGGCCGATCAGATTCGCCGCGCCTCAAGCCGGGTCGGACGCGCGTGCTTGAATCATGCACCGGCAATGTCGGCATCGGCGTGTCAGGCCAGCAAGGTCAGCGCAAGCGCTTCGGCCACCTTGATGCCATCCACACCCGCTGACAAAATGCCGCCGGCATAGCTGGCCCCTTCGCCGGCCGGATAGAGGCCGCGCGTGTTGCTGCTCTGAAAATCGTCGCCGCGGGGCATTTTCAAGGGCGATGAGGTGCGGGTTTCAACCCCCGTCAGCACGGCGTCGGGCATGTCGAAGCCCTTGATCTTGCGGCCAAAGGCCGGCAGCGCTTCGCGCATGGCGTCGGTCGCATAGGCGGGCAGGGCCGCGCGCAGATCGCCGAGCAAGACGCCCGGCTTGTAGGACGGCTCCACGGCGCCGAGTTGGGTCGAGGCGCGCCCGGCGATGAAGTCGCCCACCAGTTGTCCCGGCGCGTCGTAGTTGGCGCCGCCCAGCAGGTAGGCCCTCGATTCAAGCTGGCGCTGCAGCACGATGCCGGCCAGCGGGTGCTGGCTCAGGCCATCGGCGATTCGGTGCGGCACCCGATCGCCCATGGCGGCGTGAAAGCTGTCAGCGTCGTCGGGAAAGTCGCTCGGCTCAATGCCGACCACGATGCCGGCGTTGGCGTTGCGCTCGTTGCGCGAGTACTGGCTCATGCCGTTGGTGACCACGCGCCCGGCCTCCGAGGTGGCCGCCACCACCGTGCCGCCCGGGCACATGCAAAAGCTGTAGACCGAGCGGCCGTTGCCGGCATGGTGCACCAGCTTGTAGTCCGCGGCGCCAAGCAAGGGGTGGCCGGCATGGCGGCCCCAGCGCGCGCGGTCGATCACGCCTTGCGGATGCTCGATGCGAAAGCCGATCGAGAACGGCTTGGCCTGCATCGCGACACCACGCTCGTACAGCATGGCAAAGGTGTCGCGCGAGCTGTGCCCGAGCGCCAGCACCACCTGCTCGGCATGCAGCTCGTAGGACTCGCCGCTGGCCTGGTTCAATACCTTGAGGCCGCGCAGTTGGCGGCCCCGAGGACCTTGCTCGATCAGCACGTCGGTGAGGCGCTGCTGAAAGCGGATTTCGCCACCCAGCGCAATGATCTGGCGGCGCAGGTTTTCCACCACCTTGACAAGCTTGAAGGTGCCGATGTGGGGGTGCGAGTCGACCAGGATTTCGGGTGGCGCGCCGGCCTTGACGAACTCGTTCATGACCTTGCGTCCCAGATGGCGCGGGTCCTTGATCTGGCTGTAGAGCTTGCCGTCGGAAAAAGTGCCTGCGCCGCCTTCGCCGAATTGCACGTTCGATTCCGGATTGAGCTCACGCCTGCGCCACAGGCCCCAGGTGTCGCGGGTGCGTTCACGCACCGTCTTGCCGCGCTCGAGCACGATCGGCCGCAAGCCCATTTGCGCCAGGATCAGCGCTGCAAAAATGCCGCACGGGCCGAAGCCCACCACCACCGGGCGCGGCCCGAAGTCCGCCGGCGCCTGGGCAACCGGGTGGTACACCAGATCGGGTGCGGCCAGGATGTGCGGCTGGTCGGCAAACTTTTCCAGCAGCGCGGCTTCCAGCACCGGACTGAGTTCTGCGTCAACGATGTAGACCTGCATCAGAGCGGCCTTGCGGGCGTCGATGCTGCGCTTGAAGACCGTGAACGAGCGCAGCTCCGCTGGCGCTATGTCCAGCGTCCTGGCGATCAGCGCGGGCAGCGCGTCATCGGCGTGGCCCAGCGGCAGCTTCAGTTCGGTCAGGCGGATCATGGATTGCCGCGCTGCGCTGGCAATGACGGATTCACGTTGGTTTGCTTTCAGGCCGGCAGGAAGCCCTCGATCGACAGGTAGCGCTCGCCCGTGTCGTAGTTGAAGCCGAGCACGGTTGCGCCGCTCGGCAGGTCAGGCAGCTTCTGCGCGATCGCGGCCAGCGTGGCGCCGCTCGAGATGCCGACCAGGATGCCTTCTTCGCGGGCGCAGCGGCGCGCCATCTCGCGCGCCGGCTCGGCATCGACCTGGATCACGCCGTCGAGCAGGGCGGTGTTGAGGTTCTTCGGGATGAAGCCGGCGCCGATGCCCTGGATCGGGTGCGGCGAAGGGGCGCCGCCAGAGATCACCGGCGAGGCGACCGGCTCTACCGCGTACACCTTCAGATTCGGCCATTTGGCTTTCAGGACCTGGGCGCAGCCGCTCAGGTGGCCGCCGGTGCCGACGCCGGTGATCAGCGCGTCGATGCCATCGGGAAAATCGGCCAGAATTTCGAGCGCGGTGCTGCGCGCGTGCGCCTCGACGTTGGCCGGGTTCTCGAACTGCTGCGGCATCCAGGCGTTGGGCGTGGCGGTCACCAGTTCCATCGCGCGGGCGATCGAGCCCTTCATGCCCTTCTCGCGCGGCGTCAGGTCGAACGAGGCGCCGTAGGCCAGCATCAGGCGCCGGCGCTCGACCGACATGCTGTCGGGCATCACCAGGATCAGCTTGTAGCCCTTGACCGCGGCCACCATCGCCAGGCCGACGCCGGTGTTGCCCGAGGTCGGTTCGATGATGGTGGCGCCGGGCTTGAGCTCGCCGCTCTTCTCGGCCGCCTCGACCATCGCCAGCGCAATGCGGTCCTTGATCGAGCCGCCGGGGTTGCTGCGTTCGGACTTGATCCAGACCTGGTGCTCGCTGCCGAACAGGCGGTTGATCCGGACATGCGGCGTGTTGCCAATGGTTTGCAGAATGTTGTCGGCTTTCATGTAGGGCTCCTGGGTGTGTGTGGTGCTCGTCATCGCGAGGCCTCGGGCCGTGGCGATCCATTGTGGAAAAGCGTTGTCGTGGATTGCCGCGCGCCGCTCGCAATGACGGAAAAATGGAAACACCCCATTTTCAACTACTTGATCAACAGTTTTCGACATATGGTTATGGTTAACGTGAAAGAGCGCCGTCATTGCGAACGAAGTGAAGCAATCCATGACGCCGTAGTGCATGGATTGCCGCGTCGCTGCGCTCCTCGCAATGACGGTACGCTTTCACTTTCCGGGGTGACTTGGATGTCACGACATTTAGCCGCGATAATCGGGGCGTGAAGCCCACCAGACTGCCGCTGGTGCAATCCTGGAAACAGGGCACTGGAGGAACGTCCGGACTGCACAGGGCAGCGTAGCAGCTAACGGCTGTCCACTGAAAGCCGCAAGGTATAAGGTGAGGATCAGAGCAACAGAGACGAGCCGATTAAGTTCGGGTGAAACGGGCAATCTCTACGCGCAGCAATACCAAGTAGGCACACGCAAAGCGAGGCGGTTCGCCGCAGCGCCATGACCGGGGCCCCCGGAGTGTGCGGGTAGGTAGCACCGAGCCGCTGGGCGACCAGCGGCCCAGAGTAATGGCAGTCACTTCTGCCGGTCCGCAAGGGCCGGCCGTTGCACAGAATCCGGCTTATCGGTGGGCTTCACACTTTTTATTTGGACATCAGGTTGCTGCCCGCCGCGCCGACCGCGGCGTAATTCAGTGAGCCGCGCGTCACGGCATACAGGTTCTGGCTGCTGCCTGAGGCCACCGCGCTCCAGATCGCGCCATCGGCGCTGACGAAAATACTGCCACCGGCGCCGACCGCGACGAATTGCGTGCCAAAGGTGACCGCATTGAGGGCGCTGCCGCCGGTCAAGGTCTGGGCCGTCCAGCTGGCGCCGTCGCTGCTGGCGAGCACCGTTGCGGCCGCGCCAACCGCGACGAAGGCGCCAGCGCCGGTCGTCACTGATGTGATGCCGTAGGTGATGCCGCGCAAATCAGCCGTCGTGCTGGTGGCGACGCTCTTCCAGGTCAAGCCGTCCGTGCTCTGCACCATGGCGCCGCCGGCGCCGACGGCGACCCAGGTGCCGCCGTTGTACGTGCTGTAGGTGACGGCATACAGATCGCTGCTTGTCGCCGGGTTGCTGGCCGCCGACCAGGTGACGCCATCGGAACTTGTGATGATGGTGCCATTGGCGCCGACCGCAACGTTCAGATTCAAATAATTGCTGGCAATCGCATACAGGTTCTGCGTCGTGCCGCTGTTCTGCGCGGTCCAGCTTTTTGCGTCCGAACTCATCAGCACCAGCCCGCCATCGCCGACCAGTTTGAAGCTGCCAAAATAGGCGGCGCCGTTGATGTTGCTGGCGCCGGCGTAATTGACGGCGCTCCAGGTGCTTGCGTCAAGGCTGGTGTAGACGGCGCCGCCGGCGCCGGCTGCCACATAGGTCGATACCGGGACCGTGGTGCTGTCGATGACGGCCGTTGCGCCAAAGGTGATGCCGCGCAGATCCGTGCTGCCGGTGGCGGCGCCCGCGCTCCAGATGTTGCCGGCGATTCTGGGTGTCACGACCACTGCCGTGGCGCCCGGCCCGCCCGGCCCGCCGTTGGTTCTTGCATTGACCGAAATCGAGTAACTCAGGGCGTTGGCCAGTCCGCTGATGACGTAGGGTGAACTGGCCTTAAGAATGACATTGCCGCCCGGCAGGCCAAACCAGCCCTGCATCGATGTCGTGCTGGCCGGAGTCAGGCTTGTGGGTCCAAAGAACAGCCAGTACTCGGCGCCATCGGTCACATCCCAGGACACCGTGACGGCAGACTCGCTGGCGCTGACGGTCAGTCCGGTGGGAGCTGGCGGGGGTGAGTCGTTACCGCAAGCCACCGTCAACACGGCGGCAATCAGGGCGGCGGCGAACAACTTGAAAGAGCGCAAGAACATAAGTGGATCCAAATCAAAGCTGGTTTCGATTATCGAATATTTTTGCTCTGCCACCGCGGTGGCGAGCAGTCGCGCCGTTCAGAAGCGTTCATGGTCCTGCAAATAGCGCCACTGGCCGGCCGGCAAATGCCCCATCGAGACGCGCCCGATGCGGATCTGCTTCATGCTCATGATGCGCAGGCCGACGCGCTCGCACAGATAGGCCAGCAGACCGGGATGCACGCCCTTGACGGCAAAGCGCAGCTTGCAGGCGCTCTCGCTGGTGCTGTTGACGCTGACACGCACGCGCGGCAAGGGCTTGGCCTCGGCGCTGAGCCCCTGGTTCAACCGCGCCAGCGTGTCAGCGCTGGCCTGGCCCTGGACCTCGACGATGATTTCATGTTCCAGCAGGCCGGCATCTTCCGTTAATTTGCGCGCCACCCGCCAGTCCTGGGTGAACACCAGCAGGCCGCTGGCACCGGTTTCCAGAGCGACCGGCGCATTGAGGTCGGCAAAGTGCCGTTTCAGCGGGCGCATCGTGCAGCCATCCGCAGCGAAGTGGCTGGCCGGCCGAAGCAAGGCAAGCGCGGCTGGACCGGCCTCGCAGCCGGCCGGCTTGTGCAGCAGCAACGTGACCGCGGTGTCGCCGATCAGGCTCGCGTTCCTGTCAATCTCGATTCTCTGGTGCAGTACCCGGAACTGCGGTTCTTCCACCACCTTGCCGTCAACCCGGACCCAGCCACCCGCGACGTATTGCTCGGCCTCGCGGCGCGAGCAGGCGAGCATCGCAGCGACGCGTTTTGCCAGGCGCTCCCCGTCACTGGGCGTTTCTGGCGCGGGCTTGGCAGGTGCGGTCATGGGAGCGATGTTAACCAGCGCGGCTCTTTACCAGTTCAGCGGGTCGAGGCGATAGAAGAGCGCCAGCTCGCGGTACAGCGCCGGGTGCTCGTCTGCCATGCGCCCGGGCTGCTCGAAGAAGACCTCCGAAATCACGGCGAAAAACTCGGCCGGATCACTGCCGCCGTAGTGGCTTAACAAGCCGTCCTGCGCTTCGAATGCGAGGGACTGCAACTGTCTGAACTCGGCCCCCAGCACCTGCGACCAGCGCGCGTATTGATCGCGCCGCGGCAGCACCGGCGCGCCATTGGCAACGCCGGTTTCCTGATCGAGCTGATGGGCAAATTCATGGATCACCACGTTTTGTCCGTCGTCGGGCGTCGCGGCGCCTGCCAGCGTGTCATGCCAGGACAGGACCACCTGACCGCGCTCCCACGACTCGCCCGAGAGCACCTGGCGCGCATGGTGGGCGACGCCAATGTCGTCGGTGTCCTCGTGCTCGACCACAAAGCTGCCCGGGTAGACCAGGATCTCGCGCAGCTTGGGGTAGTAGCCTCGGGGGCGCTTGAGTATCAGCAGGCAGGCCTGCGCGGCGATCGTGACCCGCATCTCGTCGGTGATCTCCAGACCATCGCAACCGAGGAAGGTTTTTTCGGCCAGAAAAACCTGGATGTGCTGCTTGAGCTGGAGTTGCAGGTCGGCCGGGAGGCCGCGAACATAAGGCACGCGACGCTTCATGATGTCGCGCCAGGCTGCCGGGAAAGGCCGAGCGCGAATGCGCCGGCGCCGGCGCTCGCTCAGGTAGGGCTGACCGATCAACCACAGGACAAAGGCCAGCGCCAGGGCGGAAACAATCAGTGCTGGCAAAAGTCTAGTCCCGGTTAAAGAGTGCAACAGACAGGTAGCTGGGCATGGCGCTGGTTTTTTCAATGGGCCCCGGCACGGTGTCGCGTCGGCCGTTGGCGCGCGCCTTGCGGAGATATTGACCCTATCAGCATATCAACCAACTTCAATCAGGTCGCCGACTTCACGCAATTGGCGCCAAATGGAAGGCTCAGAATAAACCAGGAGGGGATCGAGGTGGACACCAGCGCACTGTTTGGCCGGATGCAGCTTCAGCATCTTTCGCTCTCCAACCTGATTCAATTTGGGGATCATCTTTTCGTCGAGCATCCTGCGATTGACGCTCAGCACCGGGCAATCTTCGATCTGGGAGCCACGGTTTACGAGAATTGGCGATGCGGTGGAAGCATCGATGTTCTGCGCCCCGCACTGGAGAAGCTTACGAATCTCATGCATTCGCACTTCTCCTTCGAAGAGCGGGTGCTCGCTGAAATAGGCTATGAAGACCTGAAGAGCCATGCGGCGGAGCATCGCACCATGCGCGACGAGTTGTCGAGCATGCATGACCGACTTCACAGCTTCAAGGAGGGACAGGAAATTCGCGGGGGCTCCTTGCTGGCGCCGGGCTGGTCGATCATGCAGTTCATCCTCGGGTTTACTGTGGGACACGTCGCCCACAGCGATATGAGCTACAACCGGGCGCTGCTTGCCAGCCGCCAATCTGCGACCACCCGAGCAACGCAGTCGATCATCAAACTGGAAAAGAATCACAGGCTGCGGGTGGAGCATCCGAAGTCGCGTCAAATCAGCTGCCTGAGCGGATCTCTCTGGTTGACCCTTGAGGGCCGGGAGGAAGACGTCACCCTCAAGGCCGGGGGATCCCATGTCTGCCGGTACGATGGGGCGCTGGTCATTGACGCCACGCAGGACTCGACGTTCTGCCTGGACTGAGCCGCACCCGCCGACATCAGTTCATTTCAATCGTTGAGCGATCAGCTGGCTTCGATGCGCGCCACATGCGCCATCAGGGAGCGTTTGGCGACGGGCCACATTCGCGCCGGCACATCGTCGTAGGCCTGGGCGACCCAGTCGTCCAGCGTGCCTTGCGGCTGCGCTTGCATCACCTGCACAATCCTGGCCTCGCGCTTGAGGCGGTGGGCCTTCAGCCGGGCGATCGCCGCCGCGGCTTCACCGTCATGGCCCCCGATGACGTGGCCGTGGGCCGGCAGGATGAACCCGATGTCGTGCCTGGCGCAGGCGGCGCCAAGGACGTCCAGCGAGTCCAGGTAAAGCGTCATGTCGCCGTCGGGCGGGTCAATCACGGTCGTGCTGCCGCAAAGGATGTGGTCCCCGCTGAACAGCAGGCCGTCTTCCAGCAACACCAGGCACAGGTGGTTGGCGGCATGACCGGGCGTGTGAAAGACCTTCAGGGTGTGCGCGACTTCGCCGTCAAGCCCCGGTCCCGACAGGGTGATCAGTTCCTGATCCTGCAATGAACGCTCGGGCGTGAACTGGCTGTGCTGGCGCGCCGTCGGCGCCGAGGGCAGGCCCAGGATCGCAGGCCTGGAACGGCACAGGGCCTGCAGCGGCTTGGCGCCGGGGGAGTGGTCGGGGTGGGAATGGGTGCAGACAATCATGCGGATATCGCCGCCCGCCGCGCGCCACAGTGTCTCCAGGTGCCCGGGGTCGGCCGGCCCCGGGTCGATCGCGATATAGCCACTGCCCGGGTCGCCCACCAGGTAGCTGTTGGTGCCCGGTCCGGTCATGGCGCCGGGGTTGGGCGCGGTCAGGCGCTGCACGTTCTTCAGCAGCGCCACCGGGGCCTCCGATTGCCAGTCCAGCGTGTGCGCGAGTTGTCCGTCCGGGCAGACCAGCGCCAGTTCGCCGTAGGGCAGTTCGTGCTCCATGAAGCGCGCCTCGCGCCCGCCCAGCATACCGGCGCGCGGACAACTGGTCCACAGCGGCTGCTCGGTGGCGGCGCAGGCTTGCAGGACGGCGTCCACGCCGGGGTAGTCGCGCAGGCGCTCGAGCGTGCGAATGGTCGGGAAAATAATGAAGAACTGACCGGCCTGATGACGCGCCAGGGCGTCCGCCGGGCGCACCCAGAGCGGCTCGAACTGTTCGGTTTCATCGGCCACCGGGGTTTGCCGCGCCGGCATGCGGGCGACCAGAAACGGGACGTCGAAACGACGCGCCAGGTCGCGGTCCGTGATCCAGTGGGCCAGCACGAAGACCTCGTCGGCGGCCAGCGTCAGGCCCAGGGCATGGCACTGGGCGGCAAAGGGCCTGCCGCGGTCCAGCGCCGCAATGTCGCGATGGTCGGCAAAGCTGCCGTCAGCGCGGCGCGCCAGCAGCACGCCCAATTCTTCGAAACTTTCTCGGATGGCGGCGATCGCCTGCGTCAGGTGCAGATCGCTTTGCGTGGCGCGCCGGCGCGCCTGCGCATGGCTGGCGGCGTCCAGCGCGTCCAGGCCGCCGCCAGGGAAGACGTAGGCGCCCGGGGCAAAGCTGGCCGTCATGGAGCGGCGGGTCATGAGCACCTCGATGCCCTCGGTCCCGTCGCGCAGCAGCAGCACGGTGGCGGCGGGGCGCGGCGCCACGGGCGGGCGCTGGATGTGCAGGAGTTGGCTGGGACGTACCATGGGGCGGATTCTGCAACCAAATACGCGCTGCCGGGTGTCGCGCCGGTGATCCCCGGGCGCGCGTCAATCCTCGGGCGTCACCTGCAGCGCCACGAGAAAGCGCGCCACCATGTTGTAGGCGGCGATGGCGCCGGTGAGTTCGACGATCTGCGTGCTGTCAAAGTGTTCGCGCAGCGCCGCAAATACGGCGTCGCTGACCTTGACGTCCAGCGTCATCTGCACCGCGTAGCGGATCACCACGCGGTCCACTTGGTCGAGCGCGGCATCGGCGGGTTCGGCGCGAGGATCGGTCCGCAGGAAGGCCCGCAGGGCATCGAGCTGAGGCTGGGTACCGCCAGCGGCGAGAAAGTCGGCTGCGTGGTGGTGGTATTCGTAATCGGCGCCGGTCAGCAGCGCCACGCTGCAGATGCCGAGTTCGCGCAGACGCCGGCTGGTGGCGAGTTCGGTGCGCACCGCCTTGAGGAAGACATTCCAGCCGCGCGCCAGCGGCTCGCTCCAGAGCAGGGCCTTGTCCAGATTGAGCAGGGCGCCGCCGCGGCGCGCCAGGATGGCATCGACCAGGGTTTGCGGCTGGGCTTTGAGGCCCGGGGTCCAGTCGGGAAGACGCATGATTTTCTTTCAAAAGGGGGGACAAGGATAAAGGGATAATTCAATCATGCGAATCAGTTTCACCAAAATGCAGGGCGCCGGCAACGACTTTGTGGTGCTCGATGAGACTGCGGGCCGGCTCGGACTGTCGGCCGCCCATTACCGGCGTCTGGCGGATCGGCATTTTGGTGTCGGTGCCGATCAGGTTCTGACGGTACGGCCGTCGCCGGCAGCGGGGATCGATTTTGAGTACCTTATTCACAACGCCGACGGCGCCGAGGTCGAGCAATGCGGCAACGGCGCGCGCTGTTTTGCCCGCTTTGTGCGTGATCGGGGTCTGTGCAGCAAGGACGCGATCCGGGTCCGAACGCTGGCGGGGGTGATCGAGCCGCGCTTGCTGGCCGATGGGCGTGTCACCGTCAACATGGGTGAGCCGGTGTTCGAACTGGCCGGCGTTCCGTTCGACCGCGCCGGTCTGCAGCCGCGCGTCAAAGGCTCGTGGCAGGAGTGGCCGCTCGATCTGGCGGGCGAGGCGCCGACAGCGACGGTCTGGGCGGCGGTGTTGTCGATGGGCAATCCGCACGCCGTGCTGCGCGTCGATGACGCGGATCTGGCACCGGTGCTGCAGCACGGGCCGCTGGTTCAGCGCCATCGGGCTTTCGTGCGCGGGGTCAACGTCGGGTTCATGCAGATCATCGACCCGCAGCACATCCGGCTGCGCGTCTTTGAGCGCGGCGTGGGCGAGACGCTGGCCTGCGGTTCGGGCGCCTGCGCCGCCGTGGTGGCGGGCATCCGGCTCGGGCTGCTCGGCGACACGGTTGAAGTTGAAGCCCGCGGCGGCGACCTGACGATCGCTTGGGCCGGCGCCGGATCGGGCGTCCTCATGACAGGGCAGGCGATCACGGTTTTTCATGGTGAAATTGACTTGACCGAGAACTTATGAGCACCTCCAACACACATCCCATCACCGAAGACGACATCGCCAATTACCTGGCGAACAGCCCCGATTTTTTTGAACGCCACGCCGAACTGCTGGCCACCGTCCAGCTCAGCAGCCCGCACAGCGCGCGCGCCGTCAGCCTGCAGGAGCGCCAGGCCGGCATGCTGCGCGAAAAAATCAAGGCGCTCGAGCACCGCATCATGGACATGATCCGCAATGGCAGCGAGAACGTCATGCTGTCGGACAAGATGATGGCCTGGGCTGGCAGCCTGTTCAGGGTCAGCGATGCGATGACCTTGCCCGAGCAGATGGCCGAGCAGATCAGCCGGCAGTTTTCGGTGCCCCAGGTGGCGATCAAGGTCTGGGATGTGGCGCCGGAGTTTGCACAGGCTGACTTTGCCACGGGCGTGAGCGAGGATGCCAAGCTGTTCACGTCCTCGCTGGCCGAGCCGTTCTGTGGCGTGAATACCGGGTTTGAAGCGGCCCGCTGGCTGGATGAGCCGATGGCGGCGAGTTCGCTGGCGCTGCTGCCGCTGCGCAGTGGCGCGCCTGGCACCAGCCCGGCTTTTGGCCTGCTGGTACTGGCATCGCCGGATTCGCAGCGATTCAACAGCACCATGGGAACCGATTTCCTGGCGCGCATTGCCGAACTCGCCAGCGCCGCCCTGTCACGGCTGAGGTAGACAGGATGGCAAGTCCAGCCGAGCGTTACCTCGAGCATGTGCGGGTCGAGAAGCGCCTCGCGCAGCGCACGGTCGCGCTGTACACGCTCGACCTGGAGAAGCTGGCCGGCTTTGCCGCGAAGGCGCAGGTGGAGTTGCTCGAGGTTCAAAGCAGCCATATCCGGCGCTGGGTGGCCCAGATGCACAGCGCCGGGCGCAGTGGGCGTGGCATTGCGCTGATCCTGTCGGGTTGGCGCGGTTTCTACAACTGGCTCGGTCGCCAGGGACTGGTGACGAGCAATCCGGTGCAGGATGTGCGCGCGCCAAAGGCCGGCAAGCCGCTGCCCAAGGCACTGAGCGTCGATCAGGCCGTGCAACTCGCCAATTTCAGGAGCGAGCGCGCCGATCCGTGGCTGGAGGCGCGCGATGCGGCGATGGTCGAACTGCTCTATGGCAGCGGCCTGCGCGTGGGAGAACTGACCGGACTGGACGCGCAGGCGGGGGCGCTCGCGCGCGGCTGGATCGATTTGCCGGCGCTGGAGGCGCATGTGCTGGGCAAGGGCTCCAAACGCCGCACCGTGCCGGTCGGCAGCAAGGCGCAAGCGGCTTTGCAGCGCTGGTTGCTGGTGCGCGACCCGGCTGCCAGTTACCCGGCGCAGGCGGCCCTGTTCATCGGTCGCAACGGCACGCGCCTGACGGCCCAGGCGATCTGGCAGCGATTGCGCCAGCGCAGTCTGCAGGCCGGTTTGGCGGCGCCGGTGCACCCCCACATGCTGCGTCACTCGTTTGCCAGCCACCTGCTGCAGTCCAGCAGCGATCTGCGGGGTGTGCAGGAGTTGCTTGGCCATGCCAGCATCACGACCACGCAGGTCTACACGCGGCTCGATTTCCAGCATCTGGCCAAGGCCTATGATGCGGCCCATCCACGCGCCAAAATCAAGTAGTCCGGAGACTTGTATTTCCAATTTCTACCTGCTGATGCGGCGAAACTGACGATCATTAACCAAGAGGTGATTTATGCGCTCTCAAATTCTCGTTTTCCTGGACAAAGGGGTTGAATTCCACTTTCACGTGGAGGAAGGGCCGCCGATGGCGCACGATGTCGCGCGGGCCTGGCTTGATGCCCAGTTCGAGGCCCTGGAGTGCGAGCCGCTTCGAGCCAGCGGCAAGGTCTTGACGGCCGACAAGGTGCTGTGCGTGACCGCGGCGGCCGGCGCGTCGTGGTTCGAGAATGAAAAATGGGCGAGCGACTACGTCAAGGCCGTGCATGGGGCCTTGAAGAAACCCATGATCAGGGTTGATGTGCCGGCGATGGCCATCACCTACTAGCGCGGCCCGCCTCTCCCGCTTCGCGCTGCCTGGCGTCGCGGCGGCGCTGCGGTCGGCGCCGCAGGCCCGACAATCGACCCATGAAGACGATTCGATTGAGAACTGGCAAGGAGCGCTCGCTGCTGCGCCGCCATCCATGGATTTTTGAGTCGGCCATCGCACGCGGCGCCGCTGACGCCGGAGAGACCGTCAGGGTGGAGTCGCACGAGGGCCAGTTTCTGGCCTGGGCGGCCTTCAGCCCGGTCTCGAAAATCCGCGCCCGGGTCTGGAGTTTTGACGAGGCGCAGCGCATCGACGCTTCCTTTTTCCTGACGGCCTGCGCCCGCGCGGTCGACGCGCGCCAGAGGTTTGACATCCGAAGCGATGCCATGCGCCTGGTTCATGGCGAGTCCGACGGCCTGCCGGGCCTGATCGTGGACCGCTACGGCGACACGCTGGTGGCGCAGTTTCTCTCCACCGGCGCCGAGCGCTGGAAAGCGGTGCTGGCCGACGCCCTGCTCGCCGCCACCGGACTGTCCAGGATCTATGAGCGCTCCGATGCCAGCGGCCGTGAGCGCGAGGGCATGCCGCTGCTTGGCGGCTGGCTGCGGGGCAGCGGCGAGACCGAACTGATGCTGCGCGAGCATGACTGGCAACTGGCGCTCAATATCGCCAGCGGGCACAAGACCGGCTTTTACCTGGACCAGCGCGACAGCCGCAAGAAATTTGCCGACTACACAAAGCGACTCGCGCTGCAGCGGGTGCTCAACTGCTATTGCTACACGGGAGGCTTTACGGTGGCGGCGCTGACCGGCGGCGCGTCGCGGGTGACCTCCATCGACTCGTCTGGCGCGGCGCTGGAAATGGCGGCGGCCAACGTCGCCCTGAACCGGTTCGAGGCGAGCCGGGTGACTTTCATGGACGCGGACGTCAACGCCTGCCTGCGCCAGTTTGGCGCCGAGGGCCAGACCTTTGATGCGATCGTTCTGGATCCGCCGAAGTTTGCGCCTACTATCGCGCACGCCGAACGCGCGGCGCGGGCGTACAAGGACATCAACCGGCTGGCCTGCAAGATTCTTGCGCCCGGTGGCGTCCTGTTTACCTATTCCTGTTCGGGTGGCATCAGCCCCGATCTGTTTCACAAAATTGTCGCTTCGGCCGCGATCGACGCCCAGGTCGACGGCTATATCGTCGAGCGCATGGGCGGCGCGCCGGATCATCCCATGACCATCAATTTCCCGGAAGGCGAGTACCTGAAGGGTCTGGTGGTGATGCGCAAGTAGGTGTGGATCATTTGGCCGCTACACTCGCTCCCTGACAAACGTTTCAACCCACTGAAAAAGCGATGAGCCTCATCCCCGCAACGATCCTGACCGGCTTTCTTGGCTCGGGCAAAACGACACTGCTCAAACGGGTGCTGGAAGAAGCGCATGGGCAGAAGATTGCGGTCATTGAAAATGAGTTCGGGGAAGAAAACATAGACAGTGACATCCTGGTGTCCGATACCCAGGAGCAGATCATCCAGATGAGCAACGGCTGCATCTGCTGCACCATCCGCGAGGATCTGCGCGCCACCTTGCGCGACCTGGCGGAAAAAAAGCGCAAGGGTGAACTTGACTTCGAGCGCGTGGTGATCGAGACCACCGGCCTGGCCGACCCGGGCCCGGTCGCACAGACTTTCTTCATGGACGACGAAATCGCCGAGGCCTACCTGCTCGATTCGGTTTTGACGCTGGTCGACGCCAGGCATGGGCAGGCACAACTCGATGACCGCCAGGAAGCGCGCCGGCAGGTCGGTTTTGCCGACCAGATCTTCATCAGCAAGACCGATCTGGTGGCTGCCGACGACGTGTCGGCCCTGATGCACCGTCTGCAGCGCATGAACCCGCGCGCGCCGCAGCGAGCGGTGCATTTTGGCGAGGTCGCGCTCAGCGAGGTGTTTGACCTGCGCGGCTTCAACCTCAATACCAAACTCGACATCGATCCCGATTTTCTCAAGGAAGAAGAGCATGAGGAGGAGCACGCGCACCACCATCATGCGCCCGGTGAGCAGTGCGACCACCCGTCGCATCAGCATGGCGCCGGCCACCATCACGGCCACGACGATGACGTCAAGAGTTTTGTCTTCAAATCGGAGCGCGCCTTCGACCCGGCCAAGCTCGAGGATTTTCTTGGCGCCGTGGTCAATATTTACGGTCCACGCATGTTGCGTTACAAAGGCGTCCTGTTCATGAAGGGCACCGAGCGCAAGGTCATCTTCCAGGGCGTCCACCAGTTGATGGGCAGCGATCTCGGACCGCCCTGGGGCGCCGACGAGCAGCGAAGCAGCAAGATGGTCTTCATCGGGATCGACCTGCCGAAGGATATCTTTCTGCAGGGCATGGTGCAGTGCCTGGTTTGAACCCCGATGTTTGTCTCGATTTTGCAACTGTTGGGCTTCCAGTCGGGTAAACCTGTACACTCGCGCGCCAGCTCAAATCAGCGAGGCATGGTTTCGATAGTTCCTGCAGAAGGATCAGGCTCAAAGGCGTTGGACCAGGCTGCGGGCAGCCGGCACGACCCTGATGACAATGTGAAAGCGCAGACCCAATCTGCGAGGAGGATAGAAGTGAAAGCAAAAACCGGAAATAGCAAGGTGGTGGCCAAAGCAGTCAAAGCGGCCACAGTCACCAAAACAGTCAAAGTTGCCAAGGGTGGCAAGGCCGCCGCCAAGGTGAAGCCGGCGCTCAAGCCGGCGGCGAAAACCCCCGTGAAGGCTGTCAAGAAGGGCAAGGCCGCGGTCAAGGCCGCGCCAAAGGCGGCCCCCAAGGCGTTGCCCAAGCCTGCGGGCAAGCCCGCAGCCCGCAAGGCTGCTCCAGTCAAGGGGCCGGCGAAGTCGCCGGTCCAGCCCAGGGAAAGCAAACGCGGCGCAAAGACCGTGCCCAAGCCAGTCAAGACCACGGTCGCAAAAACCGTGAAGTCGACTGCCAAAGTCAAGAAGAAAGAATCAGTGAAAACGACGATCGATAAAGCCGTCAAGCAAAAAGCGGCACCTGCAAAAGTCAAGGTCGCGCCGGTCGTGGTCGCTGTCAAGCCGGCCGCCGCCGCACCGCTGCCGCCGGCCAGCGCCGCGGTCCCTGCCCGGGCCGGGCGGCCCTCGTCGCGACTGGCGCAGCTGACTGTTCCGTCGATGGCGCAGTCGGTCGCATCCACAGCGGCCAAGGCCAGTTACATGCAGACCCAGTCCTCGCCCATGATGGCGCTGCCCGTTGCTTCGGCGATCAAGAAGGATCCCAAACTGGCCAATAACTGGAAATCGAAATCGATTGAGCAGATCAGCGACGCCGAGTTGATCGCGATGCCCGATGGCGAGTACATGAACGAGTTTCAGATGGCGTTTTTCCGTCGCAGGCTGGTTCAGTTGAAAAAGGACATCCTCAGCAATGCGGGAGAGACGACCGAGCACCTGCGCGAGGATACCGTCGTGGTGCCGGACCCGGCTGACCGCGCGACCATCGAAGAAGAGCACGCACTGGAGTTGCGAACCCGCGACCGCGAGCGCAAGCTCTTGAAGAAGATCGAGCAGTCGATCGGCCGCATCGACGCCGGAGACTATGGCTATTGCGATGAAACCGGTGAACCGATCGGTGTTGGCCGCTTGCTGGCGCGCCCGACGGCAAATTTGTCCCTGGAGGCGCAGCAGCGGCGCGAACTCAAGCAGAAGATGTTCGGGGATTGATGACCCGGGTATAGTGGCTGTTTAATTCAATTGTCGAGCGTCATGGCGACTAAAACCACCACCGGTGGTCTGTTTTCCAAGATGGTCAAGTTTGTCCGTCATCCGACCAGGGACTGGTCGGAGCTGGACAGTGTTTCCGCTGAGCCCGAAGTGGAGGCCGAGCGGGGCTACAGCAAACAGTCGCTCAAGGAGATGATTGAGCGCAAACGCCAGAATGATTTTGTGCGTCAGCGCGAATTCGATGAGCTGCGAAAACTGCGCCGCAATGTCCCGGTGATCAGCGCAGATTCGGCCGGGCGCCCCTCCTTTTTTCAGAACACCACGACCAACTCCAACCTGGAGGAGCGCGCTCAGACGATCAAGAAGATCGACGACATCGAGGCGCAGATGTCCAAACAGTGGTGGACCGGCAGGCAGGGTGACTCGACGGTGCCGCCAGCGGCCTCGCCCGTGCCGGTCGAACGTGCCGAGGCACAGGAGGACATGCTGGCCGCCTCCGTTGGTGCGAATGACGACATGGATCCATTGGCGACCCTGCCGCCGCCTGAAACGGAGGTCGGCTCGTCCCACGGACCGGTGACCCATTTCGATCAGACCCGACCCGGTGCCGCCGAGACCGTGGGCATGGCAGGTCGGGCAGCGACGGACCGGACAGCAGCGCTCAGGGCGGCTGGCGCGCGGCAGACCGACGCCGGTCTGAATGGCTTTTCATCGTCCAAACTGTTTTCAATCGAGTTGGATGACAGCCTGGCCGATACCGATATGGAGGAGGCGGCGATCCGTTTTGCCAACGGCGACGATGCCGGCGCCGAAGCCTGCCTTCTGACTGCCTTGAATGCCGACAACGTTCGGCCCGCTGCGGTGAACGGTTGTGCCGCCGCCTTGTTTGACCTCTATCGCGCGACTGGACAGCAGGAGGCCTTTGATCGCAATGCGACCGAGTATGCGCGGCGCTTTGGTTACACCGCGCCAGGCTGGTTTTCGACCCCCGACTTGCTTGGGCAGCAGGGCGCCAGCGCTGCGGTCGAGCCGGTTGCGATTTCGAAGCAGACCGCGCCTGCCATCTGGGAAGCGCCTGGCGAGATCGACCTGCAGACGTTGCAGGATCTGCGCGCCAGCCTGTCGCGCAAGCCCGAGCCATGGCATCTGAACTGGAGCCGGTTTCGCGCGATCAGGCCGGAGGCCGGCGAGGTCTTGGCAGACCTCTTCGCGCACTGGTGCGCGCAGCCGGTGATACTGCATTTTGAGGGTGCCGACGCGCTTGAGAAGACACTGCGGTCATTCACCCCGTCGGGCAACAAGTCGGTTGCCATGTTCTGGTGGCGTCTTCGCCTGGACGCCTTGCGCGTGCTGCGCCTGCAGGACGAGTTTGAGTTGGCGGCGCTGGATTTCTGTGTTACTTACGAGGTGTCTCCGCCGCCGTGGCAGAGCGCCAAGTGCCAGTGCGCCGTCGATCAGGCCGGTCCGGCCAGAGCGCACGGGGAAGGAGATGAATGGGATGTCGCCACGGTTCCCGGCGCGATTTCCAAGCTCGATCATGCCGCCACCGAGCCGATGGACCTCGATGCGATTTCCGCGTCGGTGATCGAACTCTCGGGCGAGGTGATGGGCGACGCGACCGATGCGCTGAACAAGCTGCAAGGCGGTCTGAGTGGCGCCAATCGACTGGTCATTTCCTGCGACCGGCTGATTCGGGTCGACTTTTCTGCAGCCGGCAGCATCCTGAACTGGGTCGCCGCGCGCGAGGCTGAAGGCTGCCATGTCCAGTTCCGTGACGTGCCGCGCCTGGTGGCCGCGTTCTTCAACGTGATTGGCATCAGCGAGCATGCGCGCGTCATGTTGCGCACCAGTTGATCCGGATCGCTCAAAGCATGGAACAATTTCACGGCACCACCATCATCAGCGTGCGACGCAAGACGGCCGACGGCTCCGAGGTGGCGATCGGCGGCGACGGGCAGGTGACACTGGGCAATATTGTCGTCAAGGGCACGGCGCGCAAGGTGCGCAAGCTCTACCACGGCAAGGTGCTGGCCGGGTTTGCCGGCGCCACCGCGGATGCCTTCACCCTCTTTGAGCGCTTTGAGGCCAAGCTTGAAAAGCACCAGGGCCACCTGGTGCGGGCCGCCATCGAACTGACCAAGGACTGGCGCACCGACCGGGTGCTGCGTCGCCTGGAAGCGATGCTCGCCGTGGCCGATGCCGACGCCTCGCTGATCATCACCGGCAACGGCGACGTGCTCGAGCCGGAGAACGGCATTGTGACGATCGGCTCGGGTGGCGCCTTCGCGCAGGCCGCGGCGATTGCGCTGCTCAATCACACCGACATGTCAGCGCGCGACATCGTCAAGCGCTCACTCGAGATTGCCGGCGAACTGTGCATCTACACCAACATGCACCACACGGTCGAAACCCTTCCATGACGCCCCAGGAAATCGTCGCTGAACTCGACAAGCACATTGTTGGCCAGCACCAGGCCAAGCGCGCTGTCGCCATCGCCTTGCGCAATCGCTGGCGTCGCCAGCAGGTGGAGCCGGTTCTGCGCGGCGAAATCACGCCGAAAAATATCCTGATGATTGGCCCGACCGGGGTTGGCAAGACCGAGATTGCGCGGCGCCTGGCGCGCCTGGCCGACGCCCCCTTCATCAAGGTCGAAGCCACCAAATTCACCGAGGTCGGCTACGTCGGCAAGGACGTCGACGCCATCATTCGCGACCTCGCCGATATCGCCGTCAAGCAGACCCGTGTCGCGGAGATGAAAAAGGTCCGCGCACGCGCCGAAGACGCGGCCGAAGACCGCATTCTGGACATCCTGATTCCACCGCCGCGGGCCGAGTTCGGGGTCCTTCCGAGCGCCGAGCCGGAGAGCACCGCGCGTCAGGTCTTTCGCAAGAAACTGCGCGAGGGTCAGCTGGCCGAGCGGGAGATCGAGATCGACGTCGCCCAGGCCGCACCGCAGCTCGAGATCATGGGCCCGGCCGGCATGGAAGAAATGACAGAGCAACTGCGCGGCCTGTTTGGCCAGATCGGGCAATCCAAACGACAGACGCGCAAGCTCAAGATTCCGGAAGCCATCAAGCTGCTGATCGACGAAGAGGCTGCAAAGCTGGTGAACGAGGAAGAGATCAAGTCACGCGCGCTGCACATGCTCGAGCAAAACGGCATCGTCTTCATCGACGAAATTGACAAGGTCACGTCGCGCTCCGAAGGCAGTGGCGCCGATGTCTCGCGCCAGGGCGTGCAGCGCGATCTGTTGCCGCTGGTCGAGGGCACCACCGTGTCGACCAAGTACGGCATGGTGAAGACCGATCACATTCTGTTCATCGCGTCGGGCGCCTTTCACCTGAGCAAGCCGAGCGACCTGATTCCGGAGTTGCAGGGGCGCTTCCCGATTCGGGTCGAACTGCAGTCTTTGTCGGTCGAGGATTTTGTCGCGATACTGACGCAGACGCATGCCTCGCTGGTCAAGCAGTACCAGGCTTTGCTGGCGACCGAAAACGTGCACGTCGAGTTTCAGGACGAGGGCATCCGGCGGCTGGCAAACATTGCCTTCGACGTCAACGAGCGCACCGAAAATATTGGCGCGCGCAGGCTCTCGACGGTGATGGAGCGTCTGCTCGACGAAGTGAGCTTCAACGCTGCCAATCTCGGCGGGCAGACGGTTTCTGTCGACGCTGCCTACGTCGATGCGCGACTCGGCGAGTTGAGCCGGGACGAGGATCTGTCCAGATATATCCTCTAGCCTGGTGCCAGGTGTTGTTCGCGTGCTTCTTCAAGCATCACTTTCACAACAGTCGTTAAGTGCTTCATTCTGAACGATTTTTCTCCTGACTTTCCTTTAGAGTCTGTTCTAAGTCCTTGATTTCATTGAAAAAATTATGGCCCGCGGGCTTGCATCGCTGATTTTTGCTGATACAGTGCAAAAAAGTGCAATAAAGTGGTGAGAAGTGCCCTCGCACTTCCATTTTTCTTATTCCTGCAGGAAGAGGGTGTGTCGCTGTGTTTCAAGGGGCTTCATCAATAAGTCTGGATAGCAAAGGACGGCTGTCGGTGCCGACCCGGCACCGCGACGTCTTGAGCGCCACGGCGACCGGCCAGTTGACCATCACCAAACATCCGCACGGCTGTCTGATGCTGTTTCCGCGCCCCGAGTGGGAAAAATTCCGGGATCGCATTGCCGCCCTGCCGATGTCGGCGCAGTGGTGGAAACGGATATTCCTGGGCAACGCGATGGATGTCGAGATGGATGCCACCGGTCGCGTGCTGGTGTCGCCCGAACTGCGCCAGGCCGCGGGCATCGCCAGGGACACCATGCTGCTGGGCATGGGCAATCATTTTGAATTGTGGGACAAGGCGACCTACGACGCGCAGGAAGCGAAGGCCATGCAGGGTGACATGCCTGACGTTTTCAAAGAGTTTTCTTTCTGAAGGCCCGCGGTGGACACCCCATGGAAACATACCACCGTCTTGTTGAATGAAGCTGTCGATGCTCTGTTCAACAATCCGGATGCCGCGCACGGCGAGCCCGACGCGGGCGGCCAGACCTATGTCGACGCGACCTTCGGGCGCGGCGGTCACGCCCGACTGATTCTCTCCAGGCTGGCGCCGCAAGGGCGCCTGATCGCCTTCGACAAGGACCCCGAGGCCCTGCTCGAGGCGAGCCGGATCGACGATGCGCGTTTTTCCATTCGGCACCAGGGCTTTTCGCAACTCGGGGAACTGCCCAAGGCCAGCGTGGCGGGCGTGCTGCTCGATCTGGGCATCAGTTCGCCGCAAATCGACAACCCCGCGCGGGGCTTCAGTTTCCGGTTCGAGGGTCCGCTGGACATGCGCATGGACAGCACCCGGGGAAGCAGCGTGGCGCAATGGCTGGAGACGGCCGAACAGGCAGACATAGCGGAGGTGATACGTGACTACGGTGAAGAACGGTTTGCTGGCCCCATTGCAAAGGCGATTGTTGCTCGCCGACAGGAACGGGGTCCAATTTCAAGCACCACTGAGCTGGCCCAGCTCGTGGCTGACACGGTCAAAACCCGCGAGCCGGGCCAGAATCCTGCAACGCGCACATTTCAGGCTTTTCGGATTTTCATCAATGCCGAGCTTGAGGAACTGCAACAGGCTTTGAAGGCCAGCCTGGACGTGCTTCAGGCGGGCGGGCGGCTGGTGGTGATCAGTTTTCACTCGCTCGAAGATCGCATCGTCAAGCAGTTCATCGCCGCGCACTCGAGCGATCCGTATGACCGGCGCGCGCCCTTCGCCGCGCCCCGCGTCATGAAGCTCAAGGCGCTGGCTCGCATCAGGCCCGCTGCCGCCGAGGTCGCCGCCAATCCGCGCGCGCGCAGCGCCATCCTGCGCGTGGCGCAAAGGACGCCGGCATGAGCGGCGTGCGCACAGCGACGGGCGCGGGGGTTGTGCGGTGAGCAGGGTCAACTTCTTTCTGTTGCTGGCGGTGCTGGCGAGCGCGCTTTTTCTGGTCAATGTGCAGTACCAGTCGCGCCAGCTCTATTCCGATCTCGACAAGGCGCGCTCCCAGGCGCGCAATATCGAGACCGACAACAAGCGCCTGCAGGTCGAGAAGCGGGCCCAGGCGGCACCGCTTCGCGTCGAGAAAATCGCCAAGGAGCAGTTGCAGATGCGCACGCTCACGCCAGCCATCACACACTATGCAAGCTACAGCGCCGAGGCCGCCTCCGGCGCGCGTCCGCCCGCTGGGGCGTCGACGCAGCGCGCCCCGGGCGTCGAGGGCCGGATTCAATGAGCCGCAGCATCGCCTACACGTCCAGCCCCCTGCTGGCCAGCCCGACCCCGGTCTGGCGCAGCAAGTTCATCGTGGCGGCGATTGCGCTGGGCTTTGTCGGACTGGCCGCGCGCGCCGCCTACATCCAGGTCTATGCCAATGAATTTTTCCAGAAGCAGGGCGAGGTGCGTTTTGCACGAACGCTGGAATTGCCCGCCAACCGCGGGCGCATCCTCGACCGCAACGGCGTGATCCTGGCCTCCAGCGTGCCGGCGCCCAGCATCTGGGCGATTCCCGAAGACGTCGAGCACGACCCGGTCCAGTTGCAGCAGCTCGCCGGCCTGCTCGGCATGCCGCTGGCCGAACTCAACAAGCGCCTGGAAAACGAGGACAAGACCTTTGTCTGGCTCAAGCGCCAGGTCGACGAGAGCGTCGCGCAGCAGATCACGGCCCTCAAGCTCAAGGGGATCTATCAGCGCAAGGAATACCGGCGCCAGTACCCCGAGGGCGAGGCGGCGGCGCATGTGGTCGGATTTACCAACGTGGAAAATCTCGGCCAGGAGGGGATCGAGCTCGCTTTCAACAAGGAGTTGTCCGGGCGCACCGGATCGCGCCGTGTCATCAAGGACCGCATGGGTCGCGTCGTCGAGGACGTCGGCGAGCAGATTGCGCCGGTCGACGGACCCGACCTGCAGCTCAGCGTGGACAGCAAGGTCCAGTTCTTTGCCTACCAGAAACTGCGCGACGCGGTGCTGCTGAACAAGGCCAAGGCCGGCAGCGTGGTGGTGCTCGATGTGGTGACCGGCGAGGTGCTGGCGCTGGCCAATTACCCGAGCTATGTGCCTGACAAGCGGCAGAACCTGAGCGGCGCCCAGCTGCGCAACCGGGCGCTCACCGACACCTTCGAGCCGGGCTCCGTGATGAAGCCTTTCACCATCGGCCTCGGTCTGGAAACCGGTCGCGTCACGCCGCAGACCCTGATCGACACGGGCCATGGAAAGCTGACCATCACCGGCTCCACGATTTCGGATTCGCACCCGAACGGCGTGCTGACGGTGGAGGGCGTGATCCAGAAATCGAGCAACATCGGCACCACCAAGATCGCGATGCAGATGCAGCCGCGTGAGATGTGGGAGATCTTTTCCAGCGCCGGTTTTGGCCAGAAGCCGCAGATCACGTTTCCTGGCGCGGTGTCGGGCAAATTGCGTCCCTACAAGACCTGGCGGCCGATCGAGCAGGCCACCATGTCGTACGGCTATGGGCTGTCGGCCTCCCTGTTCCAGATGGCGCGTTCGTACACCGTGTTTTCCAATGATGGTTTGATCATTCCGGTCACCATGCTCAAGAGCAGCGAGCCGGCGGTCGGCGTGCCGGTGCTGTCGGCGCGCACCGCGGGACAGGTGCGCAAGATGCTGCAGATGGCGGCCGGCCCCGGCGGCACCGGGCAGAAGGCGCAGACCATCGGCTACTCGGTCGGCGGCAAGTCGGGGACCGCCTACAAGCAGATCGGCAAGGGCTACGGCAGCGCCGGCAACCGCAAGTACCGCGGCTGGTTCGTCGGACTGGCGCCGGTGGAGAAGCCGCGCGTCATCGTCGCGGTGATGATCGACGAGCCCGGCGCCGGTCAGTACTACGGCGGCGCGGTGGCGGCCCCGGTGTTCAGCGAAGTGGTCCAGCAGACCTTGCGCATGATGGGCGTCAGCCCCGACATGGCGGTCAAGCCCCAGATCGTGGCCAAGGCGGAAGAAGAGAGCTTCTGATGCTTGAATTTGATTCTCCGACCGAGGCTGCCAACTGGCTGCGCCAGCGCGTCAGCGGCACGATTCAATGCGACAGCCGCAAGCTGCGCGCGGGCGACGGCTTCATCGCGTGGCCGGGCGCCGTCAGCGACGCGCGCGAGCATGTGGCCGGTGCGCTCGCGGCCGGTGCCGGGGCCTGCCTGGTCGAGGCGCAGGGCGTCGAGCGCTATGCGTTCAGCGACCCCCGCGTCGCCGTCTACAGCGACCTCAAAGCGGCAAGCGGCCAGGTCGCCGCGGCGTACTTCGGTCAGCCCTCGCAGCAGCTCGATGTGCTGGCGGTGACCGGCACAAACGGCAAGACCTCGACTGTCTGGTGGCTGGCGCGGGCGCTGTCGAACCTGAAACTGGCGGCGCCGATTCCGTGCGGCATGATCGGCACTCTGGGCATCTCGTGGCAGGGCGACCCGGTGGGCACCGGCCTGACCACGCCCGATCCAGTATTGCTGCAGCAGACCTTCAGGCGGTTTGCCGACGCGGGGGTCAGGGCCTGCGCGATCGAAGCCTCCTCGATCGGCATGGCAGAACAGCGCCTTGAGGGCACGCGCATCCGCACCGCCATCTTCACCAACTTCACGCAGGACCACCTCGACTACCACGGCAGCATGGAGTCCTATTGGCAGGCCAAGGAGCGGCTCCTGCGCTGGCCGGGCCTGCAGGCGGCGGTCATCAACATCGACGATCCGCGCGGGGCTGCGCTGGCCACCGCGCTGGCGGCGGGCGCCGTCGACGTCTGGAGCGTTTCCTGCGCCACGGCGGCGCGGCTGCAGGCCAGCGACATCAGTCACCAGGCGCAGGGCCTGCGCTTTACGGTGCGCGAGCGCGGCGCTGCCGATGCCACCGGCCACGTGCTGCAAACCTGCCTGATCGGCATGTACAACGTGTCCAACCTGCTCGGCGTCATGGCGGCCATGCGCTCGCTGGGGGTTCCGTTGGCGGCGGTCATCGACGCCTGCTCGGACCTGATGCCGGTGCCCGGACGCATGGAGTTTGTCGGCACGACCGATCAGCCGCTGGTGGCGGTCGACTACGCCCACACGCCGGACGCGCTGGCGCAGGCGCTGCTGGCGCTGCTTCCGCTCAGCCACCAGCGCGGCGGCAGGCTCTGGTGCATTTTTGGCTGCGGCGGCGATCGCGACGCCGGCAAGCGGCCCCTGATGGGCGCCATCGCCGCCCGACACGCCGACCAGGTGGTCGTCACCAGCGACAACCCGCGCAGCGAAAGGCCCGAGGCCATCATCAGCCAGATCCTGCTCGGTCTGACCGGACAGGTCGCCCTCACGGTCGAGCCCGATCGCGCCCTGGCGATCGCCGATGCGCTGGCCAAGGCGGCGCGCAACGATGTGCTGCTGGTGGCCGGCAAGGGCCACGAAAACTACCAGGAGGTGGCGGGCCAGCGCCTGCCTTTTTCCGATCTGGAGCAGGTGCGCCGCGCGCTCAACAGCCGGTGCGATGCGCCGGCGGTCACGGAGGCGGCGCATGGATGAGATGATGAGCCTGCAGCAGGCCAGCGAGTGGCTGGGCGATGCCCAGCTGGTGGGCGCGCTGCCCGCAGCGCTCGCGTTCAGGCGTGTTCACACCGACAGCCGCAGCATCGAAGCGGGCGATCTGTTCGTGGCCCTGCCGGGCGAGCGATTCGATGCCAACGAGTTTCTGGCGCAGGCCAAAGCCGCCGGCGCGGTCGCGGCGATCTGCCAGGGCGATGCGCAGGCGCGGCTGCGCGCAGCCGGCCTGCCGGGGCTGCTGGTGGCCAACAGCAGGCAGGCCCTGACCCGGCTGGCCAGCAAGTGGCGCTCGCAATTCGATCTGCCGCTGGTCGCCGTGACCGGAAGCAACGGCAAGACGACCGTGACGCAGATGATCGCCGCCATTTTTCGCGCCTTCAAGCCCGACGCCTTTCTGGCCACGCAAGGCAACTTCAACAACGACATCGGGGTTCCCCTGACCCTGCTGCGCCTGCGCTCCTGGCACCGGCTGGCGGTGATCGAACTGGGCATGAACCACCCCGGTGAAATTGCATCGCTGGCGGCGCTGGCGCGGCCGACCGTGGCCCTGGTCAACAACGCCCAGCGCGAGCATCTTGAATTCATGACCAGCGTGGCCGCGGTGGCGCGGGAGAATGGCTGTGTCATCGACGCGCTGCCTGACGGCGGTGTCGCGGTGTTTCCGTCAGACGACGACTACAGTCCCCTGTGGCGGGCCAGGGCCGGCTCGCGCAGGGTGCTGACCTTCGCTCTCGCAGCGCAGGCCGGCGCCGACGTGTGCTGCAGCGCCGCGGTCTGGTCGGCCGACGCGTGGCAAGTGAGCGCCTTGACGCCGTCGGGTGCGCTGCACTATCGCCTGCCGATCGCCGGCATGCACAACGTCAGGAACTCGCTGGCGGCCCTCAGCTGCGCGCTGGCGGCGGGCGTTCCCCTGTCTGCCATCGGCCAGGGGCTGGCGGCGTTCGAGCCGGTCAAGGGCCGCTCGCGCTCGCAGACCGTGCACGTCGGCGGCCGCAGCGTGACGCTGGTCGATGACAGCTACAACGCCAATCCCGATTCCGTGCGGGCCGCGATCGAGGTCCTCGCGGCGCTGCCGGGGCCAAGGTTGCTGGTGCTCGGGGACATGGGTGAAGTCGGTGATCAGGGGCCTGCGTTTCATGCCGAGGCCGGCGCCCATGCGCGCAGCCTGGGCATTGACGCCCTGTTCACGCTGGGCCAGTTGTCGCGCGCGGCGGCAACAAGTTTCGGCGCGGGCCGTCACTTTGACGATATCGAATCCCTGCAGGCTGCGGTGCTGTCCGAACTGGCCAAGCTCGGCAGCGTGCTGGTCAAGGGCTCGCGATTCATGAAGATGGAGCGTGTGGTCGGCGCCATCGCGGATGGCGAGCTTGCGATGAAGAAAAAAAATGGGAGTTCGCAATGCTTTTGAGTCTGGCGCAATGGCTGCAGTCGCAGTCGCCCGATTTCGGTTTCTTCCGGGTCTTCCAGTACCTGACCTTTCGCGCCGTCATGGCGGCCCTGACCGCGCTCCTGATCGGCCTGGCAGCCGGCCCGGTCGTCATCCGGCGGCTCGCAGAACTCAAGATCGGACAGCCGATCCGCGGCTATGGCATGGCGTCGCACCTGGTCAAGACCGGCACCCCGACCATGGGCGGCGTGCTGGTCCTGCTGTGCATTGCGGTCTCGACGCTGCTGTGGGCCGATCTGAGCAACCGCTTCGTCTGGATCGTCATGCTGGTCACCTTCGGCTTCGGCGCCATCGGCTGGACCGACGACTGGCGCAAGGTGGTGAACAAGAATCCGGAAGGCATGTCGTCGCGCGAAAAATATTTTTGGCAGTCGGTGATCGGCCTGCTGGCGGCGCTCTATCTGGTGTTCAGCATCTCGGAGAATTCCAACTGGCGCGTGCTCGAGCTGTTCTTCAAATGGGTGCAATCGGGCTTTGACCTGAACCTGCCGCCCAAGGCCGGCCTGCTGCTGCCCTTCTTCAAGGAAATCAGCTATCCGCTGGGGGTTCTGGGCTTTGTGATCCTGACCTATCTGGTGATCGTGGGTTCGAGCAATGCGGTGAACCTCACCGATGGCCTGGACGGACTGGCGATCATGCCGGTGGTCATGGTTGGCGCCTGCCTGGGGGTCTTCGCCTACGTGACGGGCAGCGCCGTCTATTCAAAGTACCTGTTTTTCCCGCACATACCGGGCTCGGGCGAACTGCTGATATTCACATCGGCCATGGCCGGCGCCGGGCTCGCCTTCCTGTGGTTCAACACCCACCCGGCACAGGTCTTCATGGGCGATGTCGGCGCCCTGGCGCTGGGCGCGGCGCTTGGCACCGTGGCGGTGATCGTGCGCCAGGAAATCGTGCTCGCCATCATGGGCGGCATCTTCGTGGTCGAGGCGCTGTCGGTCATGCTGCAGGTCGCCTGGTTCAAGTTCACCAAGAAGAAATACGGCTCCGGCAGGCGCATCCTGAAGATGGCGCCACTGCATCATCATTTCGAAAAAAGCGGCTGGCAGGAGACGCAGGTGGTGGTTCGCTTCTGGATCATCACCATGCTGCTGTGCCTGGTCGGCCTCTCGACGCTCAAGCTGAGGTAAAGATGACGGCCCCCACGCTTGTCGCTTCGCGAACTGCGCTGCCCCCCGAGGGGACTGTGCCGGGCTTGGGGCGGCCCGGCGCCGGCACG
>CAIMBE010000175.1 GCA_903839085.1 uncultured beta proteobacterium
ACCCGGAGCAGATCCGCGACAACGCCACTTTTTCCGACCCCATGCGGCCAGCCTCGGGCATTCATCAGGTCTATGTGAACGGCGTCCTGTCCTGGCATGACGGCGCCGGCACGCTCGCCCGTGCCGGCCAGGTGATCCGACGCGCCACCACGGGCAGCCCCGCATGAAGATCCTTGCGGCCCGAATGAACCACGAGACCAACACGTTTTCGCCGGTGCCCACAGCGCTGGCCGACTTCGGGCCGGACGGTCCGACCTTCGGCGCGCAGGCCTGCGCGCAGGCGCGTGGCGGCCGGACCGCACTGGGCGCCTTCATCGCCGCCGCCGAGGCACGCGGCGAGCAGATCACGGTGGCGCTCAACGCCACCGCCAACCCGAGCGGCCGCGTCGATGACGCGGCCTTCGAGCGCATGGCCGGCAGCATCGTCGATGCGGCAAGCGGGGCCTGCGATCTGATCCTGCTCGATCTGCACGGTGCCATGGTCACGCAATCCTTCGATGACGCCGAGGGCGAGTTGCTGCGTCGCCTGCGCGCGGTGGCGCCGCGCACGCCGATCGCGGTCGCGCTGGACCTGCATGGCAACATCACGCAAACCATGGTTGACTGCGCCGACGCGATGGTCGGATTCAAGACCTATCCGCACATCGACATGTTCGAAACCGGCGCCCATGTGGCGCGGCTGGCGTTCCAGATGATGGACAGCCATGAGCGGCCGGCGCTGGCATGGGTACAACTGCCGCTGCTGTCGCACACGCTGCGCAGCGCCACCGGCGAGGGCGCCATGCAACGCGCCGTGCAGCGCGCCCGGCAACTTGAGGGCGAGGGCCTCTACGGCGCCTCCGTCTTCGCCGGCTTCTCGCTGGCAGACATCCGCGATGCCGGGGTCAGCGTGGTGGTGTGCGGCCGCGACCAGCAGGCAGCGCAGGCCGGCGCCGACGTGCTGGCGCAGCAAATCTGGGTCGAGCGCGCGGACTTCGTCTACCGCAGCGAGCAGCTGGCGCGCAGCGTGGCCCGGGCCAAGACCCTGCAGGCCGCAAGCGCGGATCAGCGCGGCCCGGTGCTGCTGCTGGACCACGGCGACAACGTGATGTCGGGCGGTACCTGCGACACCACCACGGTGCTGCAGGAGTGCCTGCGCCAGGGCCTGCAGCGCATCGGTGCCGGTCCGCTGGCCGATCCGCAGACGGTCGCCCAGGCCATCGCTGCCGGTGTTGGCGGCCGCCTGCGGGTGGCGCTGGGCAACAAGATGCCTTCGGGGCTGGAGGTCCCGCAGCAGCCCCCGCTGGCGCTCGATGTCGCGGTGCGCGCCATCAGCGACGGGCGCTTTTGCATCAGCGGCCCGATCTATTGCGGCGAGACCTGGGCCATGGGGCGCAGCGTCGCGCTCGAACATGCGGCCGGCATGCTGGTGGTGACGGAGCGGCCGATGGAGCCGCTGGACCTGGGCGTGTTCACCTGCGTCGGTGTGGATCCGTCTGGCTTTGATTTCCTGATCCTGAAATCACGCATGTACTGCCGCCCAAGTTTCGTGCCGATCGCCCGCGCTCTGGTGGAATGCGACAGCCGCGGCGTGACCAGTTCCGATTACGCGCTGTTCACCTTCACGCGCCTGCGCCGTCCTGTTTATCCGCTCGATCCGGACGCGCCGTTCAACCCAGGCTGAAGCGCCCGTTGGGCGCAGGCCCGCAGCGCTGCGCCGACTCAGGGCGCATGCCCATGCCAGTCCCGAATCAGACGACAGCTGGCTGGCGCAGCAGCACCTCTTGCGCAGCCTGCTCGTAGGCGTGCGCGAGTTGCAGCAGCTCAAAATCACCGCGTGGCTTGCCAATCAACTGCATGCCCATGGGCAGGCCGCGTTCATCAAAACCGACTGGCACGCTGATGCAGGGCAAGCCGGCAAAAGTGGCATAAATCACCACCTCCATCCATCGGTGGTAGGTGTCCATCGCCACGCCATTGATCTGGCTGGGCCAGCGCTGTCCGGCCTCAAAGGGCCAGACCTGCGCCACCGGCAGCGCCAGAAAGTCATGCTGATCGAACAAGGAGAGCATGTGGTGGTAAAAAGTCGTGCGCTGCACGCTGGCGCTCAGGAACTCGGCGCCGCTGAGGCTGTGCGCCTGGTCGTGCTCCCACAGCGCTTCGGGCTTGATCAAGGCGCGGTTCTTCGGGTTCAACAGATACGGTGCAATGCGTGCCGCCACCAAGGCGCGGCGCCAGACCAGCCAGGCCTGCCAGATGGCCTCGGGCGCTGTGCCCAGCTGCGTCGCCTGCACCGTGCAGCCCAGATCTTCCAGCCGCCGCAAGCCCTGCTCGCAGACCTCCAGGATGCCCGCTTCCATGGGCAGATAGCCCGACAGATCGGCGAGCCAGCCAATGCGGACATTTTTGCAGGCCAGGCCGTCCAGCGGCCGCGTGAAATCGACGCCATCAGCGATCGAAAGAGGCGCACGCCGATCAAAACCGGCCTGCACGGCGAGCAGGCGCGCCACATCGTGCACGCTGCGCCCCATCGGCCCCTCGGTGCCCAACTGGGTCACCCACGCATCCTGGGCCGGCCACATCGGCACCCGGCCCTGACTGGGGCGCAAGCCAAAGACGTTGTTCCAGCCGGCCGGGTTGCGCAGACTGCCCATGAAATCGGAACCGTCCGCCACCGGCAGCAGGCGCAGCGCCAGCGCGACCGCGGCGCCACCGCTGCTGCCGCCGGCCGAGCGCGTCGGGGCATAGGCATTGCGGGTCGTGCCGAACACCTCGTTGAAGGTGTGCGAGCCCAGGCCGAACTCGGGCGTGTTGGTCTTGCCGATCACGATGCAGCCGGCCGCCTTCACGCGCTGCACCAGCAAGGCGTCGTGCTGCGGCACAAAGCCGTGCAGCAGCGGTGAGCCCTGCGTGGTCGCAATGCCGGCCGTGTTGCAGAGGTCCTTGATGGCCTGCGGCATGCCATGCATCCAGCCGAGCGACTCGCCGCGCGCGAGTTGCGCGTCGCGCTCACCGGCCTGGCGCAGCAACTGATCACCGTCCTGAAGGCTGACGATGGCGTTGTAGCGCGGATTCAGATCAGCAATGCGCTTCAGGTAGGCCTGCATCACCTCGCGGCAAGACAGTTGCCTGGCGTGGATCGCCCGCGACAAGGCATTGGCGTCCAGAGCGGTGATTGCGCAAGCAGGAGTAGGTGATGGGTTCATGGCTGCCGTGCATTTTGACCGGGTGTCGGCATTCTCTCCCATTCCCGCCGACGGTCCGCCATGAACCTGCGCAGTCTCATAAGGGAAGTGAGCGACGCAAGCGCTCGGACATCCGGCAGTTTGGCGTCCGGTTTATTGCCCACTTGGGGGATGGCGCTGACCCGTCCCTGTGCCTCACAATGTGGGCGTGCGCCGAGAATTGTTGACGGGAATCAGGCAACCGTCATAATCCCGCGTATTGCCAATACACATGGGGGGGGGGTATCTGGACACTGCGAACAAGCGACCCGCAAGCGATCGTGACTCCGTGACAGATCTCATGGACAGCCTGCACCAGCGCGCCGAGGCGGCGCTGTGGCAGCGAACCACCCAGTCACCCGAGCAATTTGCGGCGCTCTCACCCGAAGCAGCGCAACGGGTGCTGCATGAGCTGCAGGTTCATCAGATTGAACTGGAGATGCAAAACGAGGAGTTGCGCAGCACGCAAGCCGCACTCGAAACCTCCCGCGCGCATTTTGTCGACTTTTACGACCTGGCCCCGGTGGGTTACTGCACCGTGAGCGCAAAGGGCCTGATCAGGGAAGTCAACCTGGCCACCAGCACCCTGCTCAATGTGCCGCGCAGCAAACTGTTCAGGCAGCCCCTCATCCGTTTCATCTTCGATGACGACCAGGGCATCTACTCCGACTTTCGACACAAGCTGGCGGATACCGACAGATCATTGTCCTGCGAACTGCGCCTGCTCAGGCGCGAGGGCGCACCCTTCTGGGCGCACCTGGTGGTCTCCGCGGCGCAGGATGACGATGGTGGTTCTGAACTGCGCATGGTGATCAAGGACATCACAGAGCGCAAGGATATCGAAGCAAGCCTGAGGGCCAGCGAGGAGCGTTACCGCTCCCTGGTCGAGTGGACGCCGGAGCCGGTCGTTGTTCATGGCGCAGGCAAGACGCTCTACGTCAATCCCGCCGCCATCAAGATGTTCGGCGCAACTTCTGCCAGCGAGCTGGTCGGCAGACCGATGCTTGACCTGATCCACCCTGATTTTCGCAAGACCGTGGCCGAGCGTGTGAAACACAATGCCGAACCTGGCAGCAGCACGCCGATGCTTGAACAGAAGTTGCTCAAGCTCGATGGAAGCGTGATCGACGTTGAAGTTCAGGGGGTACATGTTCGCTTCGATGGAAAACCTGCTGTTCAGACCGCGATGCGCGACGTCACCCAGCAAAAGGCGACCGAACGAGCCCTGCGCGAGAGCGAGTTTCGTTGGAGATTTGCGATCGAGGGGACTGGCGACGGACTTTGGGACTGGGACGTTGCTCAAAGCACGGTGTTATTCAGCAAGCGTTGGAAAGAAATGCTGGGTTTCTCGCAAGACGAGATCGGCAACGGTCTGGACGAATGGAGTAAACGCGTTCATCCGGACGACCTGGCGCGGGTCATGGTCGATGTGCAGGCGCATTTGGACGGTGCGACAGCGGATTACGCCAATGAACACCGCGTCAGCTGCAAAGACGGCAGTTGGAAATGGATTCTCGACCGCGGCTTGGTGGTCAACCGGGACCCTGCGGGCAAACCCCTTCGCATAATTGGCACGCATACGGACATCACCGAGCGCAGAAATGCCCACGCCACGCTTCAACTCGCCGCCAACGTCTTCAACCATGCCCGTGAGGGCGTCACGATCACGGATTCCAACGGCAGCATCATTGATGTCAACGCCGCTTTTACGCGAATCACCGGCTACAGCCGCGAGGAGGTGCTGGGTCAAAACCCGCGCATCCTGCAGTCGGGGCGCCAGACCAAAGAGTTCTACGTCGCCATGTGGGGCGATCTGCTTGCCAGCGGCCACTGGTCGGGCGAGGTCTGGAACAAACGCAAGAACGGCGAAAT
>CAIMBE010000176.1 GCA_903839085.1 uncultured beta proteobacterium
CCGGGCGTTGCGGTGGCCTGGAAGGTCTTGTCGATATTGGCCAGATTCTTCGCGTTCTTGAAATCGGCCATGTCGTCCCACTCGATCGACTGCCCCATGGCGGCGATGATGAGGTCGCACGGGATGTCGTACTCGCTACCCTCCTTGATCACCATCTTCTTGTTGACCCACTCGACCCTGGCCACGCGCAGCGCGGTCGCCCGGCCGTCAGCGCCCTGGACGACAGAAACGGGAATCACGTGCGTCTGCAGTTCGCCGCCCTCGCGGATCACGGCATCGATTTCGATATCGTCGGCCGGCATTTCCTCGCGCGTGCGGCGGTAGGCAATCAGCACTTTGGCGTTCTCGCGCTGGCCCTGGGCGTTGAGGCAGCCGGTGCGCAGCGCCACGGAGGCGACGTCCATCGCCGTATTGCCGCCGCCGATGACGATGACGCGCTGCTCGAAGTCGGTCAGCCTGCCCTCGTTGAAATCGCGCAGCAGCTTGAGGCCGTCGATGCAGTTCGGGGCGTCGGAGCCCGGGATGTCCAGGCGGTTGCCTCGTTGCGCGCCGATGGCGATGAAAACGGCGTCGAAATCGCGTTTCAGGTCCTCGAAGCGCACGTCCCTGCCAACGCGCGTGTTGAGATGGACCTCAACGCCCATGTCGATGATGCGCTGGACCTCGATATCGACGATGTCGTGGTCGACCCGGTAGGGCGGCAGACCGAAGGCCAGCATGCCGCCGATCTTGCCGTAGTCCTCGAAGACGGCACAGGCGTGGCCGCGCTTGCGCAACTGGTAGGCGCAGGCCAGGCCGCCGACGCCGCCGCCGATGATGGCAACGCGCTTGCCGGTCTCTATTTCCGGCTTGGCGAAGCCAAAACCCTTTTCGTTCGCGTAGTCGCCCAGAAACTGCTCGACCGCGTTGATGCCGACATAATCCTCCACCTTGGAGCGGTTGCAGCCACCCTGGCAGGGCGCCGGGCAGACGCGGCCCATGATGGCCGGAAACGGATTGCAGTCGGTCAAGCGGCGCCAGGCGTATTCCTGCCAGGGCATGGTGGGCTTGCCGTCGGCGCCGAGCGGCGGTTTCTCGATGCCGCGCACAATGTTGAGCCAGCTGCGGATGTCCTCGCCCGCCGGGCAGCATCCCTGGCAGGGTGGCGTGCTCTGAATGTAGGTCGGACATTTGTAACTCTTGTCCGCCTCAAAAATCTTCGCCTGCCAGGTCTTTATCTTGGTGTCACCGTCCTTGTAGCGGCGAAAACTCAGCGCTTTGGCGGTCAGGGCTTCTGGGGTAGCGGACATTTCGGGAGTCTCCTAGCGTTTATATCGATAGCGAACGGGCAGGCTTATTTGTCGCCCAGGCGGATCGCTTTACTAACCAACTGGTGCACACCTCCGACCATGCTCATGTCAAAGCCGTAGTAGGGCAGCACCTTGGTGAATTGGGCCTTGCAGATGGCGCAGATGGTGGCCATGAAGTTCACGCCATGCTCGTCGACCGCGTCCTTCAGGGCCTCCATGCGGGGCAGGGCGCCTTTGACGCGCAACTCCAGCAGGTCGTCGGTCAGCAGACCGCCGCCGCCGCCGCAGCAGTAGGTGCTCTCCAGAATGGTGTGCGGCGCCATGTCATGGAAATGGTTGGCCACCGAGGTGATGATGCGCCGCGGAATGATGAACTGTCCGCCCGGCATGCCGCCCATGCGCGAGCCCCGCGCCACGTTGCAGGAGTCGTGGAAAGTGATGATGCGCGCGTCGTTGGCGTCCTTGTCAAAGCGGAGCGCGCCGCGCTGGATCAGGTCGTCGGTGAACTCGCAGATGTGCTGGGGCACCGGGTAGCGCTGATCGAGGAAATCAAACGGGCCGATCAGCGTATTCCAGAAGCTGTAGGCAACGCGCCAGGCGTGGCCGCATTCACCCACGACGATGCGCTTGACGCCCAATTCAAGGGCTGCCTCGCGCACGCGCATCGAGATCTTTTGCATCTGCCCGTAGTTGCCGATGAACATGCCGAAGTTGCCGGCCTCGGAGGCGTGCGAACTGAGAGTCCAGCTGATGCCTGCGGCGTGGAACACCTTGGCGTAGCCGATCAGGCTCTCGACGTGCGGCTCCGAGAAGAAGTCGGCCGACGGCGTGATCAGCAGCACCTCGGCGCCCTTCACGTCGAGCGGAAACCTGACGTCCAGACCGGTTTCATCCTTGGTATCTTCGGCCAGGCCTTCGAGCGTGTTTTCCAGTGCCGGCCCCGGGATGCCCAGGTTGTTGCCGATGCGGTGCACCTTGCCGATGATCTCGTTCGAGTACTTCTGCCCCAGGCCGATCGAGTCCATGATCTCGCGCGCCGCCATGGTGACCTCGGCGGTGTCGATGCCGTAGGGGCAGAACACCGAGCAGCGCCGACATTCAGAGCACTGGTTGAAATAGCTGTACCACTCGTCGAGCACCTCGCGCGTGAGGTCCACCGCGCCGACCAGTTTGGGGAAGTGCTTGCCGGCAAAGGTGAAGTAGCGCCGATAGACTTTGCGCATCAGATCCTGGCGCGCCACCGGCATGTTCCTGGGGTCGCCCGTGCCCAGAAAGTAATGGCATTTGTCAGAGCAGGCGCCGCAGTGCACGCAGGCATCCATGTAGACCTGCAGCGAGCGGTACTTGCCCAGCAACTCGCCCATCTTGGCAATCGCCCTGGCTTGCCAGTCCTCGACCAGGGTCTCGGGGAATCCCAGCGCCTTCTGCAGCGGCGCGGCCGCGACAAAGGGTTTGAGGTGCGACATCGCACCCGCCTGCACCAGCGGAATGACCGGGTAGCGCCTGAGCCTGGGTGTTTCAAATGCGGCTGTGGCCATGATCCGTGCCGGTGCTCAGGGTCGCTTGTCCAATGCGGCGGCCCAGGCCGAAAGATGCCGCACCTCGCGGGCGTTATCGGCCTGGTTGCGGGTCGGACTGAAGAACAGTCCGGGTGCGTGCAACAACTTGCTGACGGGGAAGATGATCAGCAGCACAGCCACCAGCGCCAGATGCGCCAGCAGCGCCGGGTCGGCGGGCAGCGCCTGCCAGTCCAGGCGCAGCAGGCCGAGCATGAAGATTTTCACCGCCACGATGTCGGTGTGCGCCAAAAAACGCATGCCAAGCCCGCTCAGGCCGATGACCAGCAGCAGCGCCAGCATCAGATGGTCCGATGGCGTGGAGATGTAGCGCACGCGGTCCACCAGCCAGCGCCGTGCCCACAGGCCGCCCAGAGCCGCGACCATGGCGAAGCCGGCATAGGTTCCAAAAGGCTGAATCAAGACCACCGGCAGCCACACCGGTTCCTGGAAATAGCGCAAGTGACGCAGCACCACAAGCAGCAGCGCGACGTGAAAAGCCCAGCCAAAAAGCCAGGTCCATTTGCTCGACTTGAACAGGCTCTCAAAGAAGACGGCCTCGCGCGCCATGCGCCAGCCCACGCCGGCGAGGGTCGTCGGTGCCGGTGTCGTTGGAATCTTCAGCGGTGCCGGCGTCCTGGCGTAGCTTCGGATCTTCAGGCCCAGGCCGATCACGAACACGCCCGCGGCAACGCACAACAGCGTTGCGTACAGGATCGTCAGCATCGACATCGGCAGGACCCGCGGTCTGGATCAGATGCAACCGGTCGGCTTGGGCAAACCGGCGATCTTGCAGGCTTGTTTGGCAGGGCCGTACGGAAACAGGTCATACAGGTACTTGCTGTTGCCCTTTTCCTCGCCAAACTGCTTGCCGATGGCCTTGGTCAGCACGCGCACTGCCGGCGCGATCTGGTACTCGTTGTAATACTCGCGCAGGAAGTTGATCACCTCCCAGTGGTTATCGGTGAGCGCGACCTTCTCTTCTTCCGCCAGGAAGACCGCCGCTTCCGGGGTCCACTCGGCAAGGTTCAGAAGGTAACCCTCTTCGTCGGTTTCGTAGGTCATGCCGTCGATTTCAAAGCTCATGGTGTTCTCCAGATAAAAAAGTTGACACTGGCGCGCCGCGGTCTCACAGCCAGGAATGCGAGGTGGGGTATTGGACTGTCAGATCGACAAAGCCGCCGTAATCGACCAGTGTCACGCCATCGATCAGTTTGCCTGTCATGCCACGGGCATCCAGGTCGGGCTGCAGCGCGTAGACCTTGAGCGTGGCGCAGGCCTGGCGCAGAGGGCCTTCCATGGCACTGCCCAGGGTGGCGGCGTAGACGCCGTCCTCGATCAGCAGCAGCGCGCTGCCGGGCTGGGCGATGCGCAAACAGCTCTCGAGGGTGCTGGTCTGGAAGGGTGATTTATTGACGATGTGCAACATGGTGTTTCCTTGGGGTCAGAAGCTCAGGATGACATCCTGTTGCTGCATCAGCTGACCCATGGCCTGGGCGTCGAGCACCTCGACCGGAACCAGCAGGTCTTTTTCGCTCAATCCTCGCTGCTCCAGCGAGGCCTGATCGACGTACAGTTTTTCCACGTCATAGCCATCGAGCGCGCGGTAGCTGGGCGAGAAGTTCTTGACGCCGATGCCCTTGGTCTGCTGGCCCTTGACCAGTTCATAGACGCCGTCGTCGATGAAGACCAGGCTCACGTCCTGGTCGAAGGTGGCGGTGATCAGGACCACCTCCAGGCTTTCGAGGGCATAGATGGTGCCGTACGGCGCCTTGCGGTTCACAAACATGAACTTCTTGACTTTGGGGCCGCTGACTGCGCTGCTTTGCTGTTCGCTCATGGACTGGTCTTTCTCAATCGTTTCTTCGTCATTGCGAGGCGCGAAGCGACGTGGCAATCCATGACCCCTGGATTGCCACGCTTCGCTCGCAATGACGGGCGTTTTGTCATGGGCTTTCGATAGATCTTCAATCAATCGCCAAAAGTGATCAGCCGGTCGGCCTTGATGCCGCTGTCGACCAACTGGCCCAGGCCCGAGATTCGAAAACCCGGCGCCAGAACTTCGTCCTTGATGCCACGGCGCAAGGCCGCTGCCACGCACACCACCAGGTCCACCCTGTGCTCTGCGGCCAGGGCCGACCAGCGGTTGACCACATGGCGGTCGTCCTGCGGCGGTTCGGTCAGCCGGGTCGCGTTATTGACGCCGTCGTGGTAGAAAAACACGCGCTGGATCTCGTGCCCCTTGGCCAGTGCCGCGACGACGAACTGGTAGGCGCTGTCGGACGCCTGGTGCGTGTACGGGCCCTCGCTGACAAGCAAACCGAATTTCATGGTGAGTTCAATTCCTGTATCGGTAAAGGACGGTCAGAAGCGGATGTGGGTCGAGGCATTGAGGCTCGCGCGCGAGCCGCGCCAGTCGTCGATCAGGTACTTGGCAAAAGGCAGGTCGCATTTCTCGAAGAAGCGCGGCCAGCCGATCCGGTCAACCCAGTCCGAGAGACGCTCCCAGGATCGCGCGTCCTCCTTGTAAACGTGCAGAATCTTCTTCACGACCGCCGCCACCTCGACCCAGCGCGGCGGGTTGTTGGGCAGTCCCGAGGCGACCATTTTCATGAAGGTCGGCTTCGCGCGGGCGTTTGAATTCTTGCCGCCGACCCAGATCGAGAGCTTGGTGTGCTCTGCATCGTTGATCTGCATCGGCGGGCAGGGCGGGTAGCAGGCGCCGCAGCACATGCATTTGGACTCGTCGATTTCCAGCGACGGCTTGCCGTTGACCATGGCGGGCCGGATGGCGGCCACCGGGCAGCGCGCCACCACCAGCGGGCGCTCGCACACGTTGGCGACCAGATCGTGGTTGATCTTGGGCGGCTTGGTGTACTGCACGATGATCGCGATGTCGGCCTGCCCGCCGCAGTTTATCTCGCAGCAGGAAGTCGACATGTGAACCCGGTTGGGCATCTCCTCGTGCCGGAACTCGTAATGCAGCTCGTCCATCAGCGCCTTGACCACGCCGGAGGCATCGGTGCCCGGGATATCGCAGTGCAGCCAGCCCTGCGTGTGCGACATCATTGACACCGAGTTGCCGGTGCCGCCGACCGGAAAGCCGCTGCCCTCCAGCGCCTCGACCAGGGGCGCGACACGCGTCTGGTCGGCCACCATGTACTCGATGTTGGAGCGGATCGTGAAGCGCACATGCCCGTCGGCGTAGGTGTCGGCGATGTCGCACAGCTTGCGGATGGTGAACACGTCCATCTGGCGCTGCGTGCCGGCGCGCACCGTCCAGATTTCGTCGCCGCCATGCGCGACATGGTGCAGCACGCCCGGGCGTGGCCGGTCGTGGTACTTCCAGTTGCCGTAGTTCTTGAGCATCAGCGGGTGCAGGTACTGCTTGTTATCGGGTACGCCGCTTTCAACGGGGGTGCGCATAGTTGCCATGTTTGTCTTCCTGTTTTCGTCAGAAACTGTGAACGGATGTCATGCTGTCAAGTGGTGGTCGCCTGCCCGGGCCGCCTGCGCGCCTCAGTCGTCGATGCGGACGTAGGGGTTGGTGCGCGGCGTGGAGACCATGCTGGGATCGATCGGCAGATCGATGCCTTCAAGGAAGTTGACCAGACCGATGCGTTCGATCATTTCGCCGGTGCGCTCGTGTTCCAGGGCATTCTCGGCAAAGAAATCGATGGTCTTCTGGCCCAGTTCCACCAGGGCCTCGTAATCCTCTTCCGTCTTCATGGGCATGAAGGGCACGACCACCGTGCCCATCAGGTCGCCGATCTTGAGCGTGCGCTTGCCGCCCATCAGGATCGTCACGCCCTTGTCGGTGCCGGTGGCCAGGGCACCGGTCATGACGTTGATGCAGTGCATGCAACGAACGCAGTTGGCGTTGTCGATTTCGAGCGACTGGGTGTCGTTGATGGCGACGCTGGTGATCTTCGGGCCGGCGCAGACGTCCTTGGTCTCCTTGAGCATGATGGTCTTGGTGGGGCAGCGGCTGACCACATCGTTCACCAGTTCGGTCATGCCATGCTTGGCGAACCACTTGCGCGCCAGCGGCTCGTCGGTGCGCATGTTGTCGCGCCAGGTGCCGATGACGGCCATGTCCGAGCGCTGGATTGAATTCATGCAGTCATTCGGGCAGCCGGAAAACTTGAACTTGAACTTGTACGGCAGGGCCGGGCGGTGCATGTCGTCCAGGAAGCTGTTGACCACCTTGCGGTGCGCCCGCGCCTCGTCGAAGCAGGACTGCTCGCAGCGCGCCGCTCCGACGCAGGACATCGAGGTGCGCAAGGCCGGGCCGGCGCCGCCCATGTCAAAGCCGAGTTCGTTGAGCTCGTCGAACGCGCCCTGCACATTGGCCGTGCTGGTGCCCTGAAACATGATGTCACCGGACTGGCCATGAAAGGCGATCAGGCCGGAGCCGTGTTTTTCCCAGATGTCGCACAGCTTGCGCAGCACCTCGGTGTTGTAGTGCATGCCGGCCGGCGGCTGAATGCGCAGCGTGTGAAACTCCTTGGAGGCGGGGAACATGTCCGCCACCTCCGAGAAGCGCGGAATCACGCCACCGCCGTAGCCAAACACCCCCACCGTGCCACCCTTCCAGTAGCCCTTGCGGGTCTTGTAGGAGTGCTCGAGCTGCCCCATCAGATCGGTCATGTAGTCGTTGTCCTTGGCCAGCCGCTTCAGGCCGGTGACGAAGCTGGGCCAGGGCCCGCTCTCCAATTGATCGAGCATGGGGGTGTCGTGCGGTGTCTTGCTCATGGTGTCTCCTGTCAGGGGCGAACGGTGTCCGCCGATTGGTCAATTTCTCAATGTTGACGGTTGCCTCTCGGTGGACGTTTCACAGTCAACTCTGGAGCAGATGGTACGTGTCACCGAGCGGCGTACGCTATCACCCGCGTTGACTATTCTGTGCTACCCATTGGGGCTATATCCCCCCACCCGTGCCGGTTATAGACGGCAGTGCCGCCCTTGCGCCAAATTAGGGGTATGGACAGGAATCGGGCAACATGACGACCATTACACCGCTTGCGAAGTTCACTTGTCCCATGGGTGGGCAGGTCATCGAGCTGCAGCAACTGGACTACGACGCCGGTGGCATGAGCTTGCTGCGAACGCGCATCCGCGAGAAGAGCCGATTCACGGTGTTCGAGGTCGACCCGCAGACGGCGCTTCTTTGGGGTCAGGCCCTGCTCGCCTGGGCGCAAGAGCAGGCGCCAGCGCTGCCACCCGCGCAGGAGCCGGGATGACAGCACGGCAGGCGATGGCTGACACGGCGGTCGATGCCGTCTTTCCGATCAAGGGCCAGACCTTGCCGCGCGACCATGCGCAGCCCCTGCGAGAACTCCTGTGCGCGCGCTGGCCCTGGCTCGCCACCGACGAGCTGGCCGCAGTCCACCCGATCAAGGTGGTGCATGGCAATGACGATCAGGCACTGCTGTCGCAGCGCGCGCGCCTGGTGCTTCGGGTGGCAGCGTGCCGCGCCGACGAACTGCTCGCGCTGACGCCGCTGGAACTCGACGTGGCGGGTCATCGTGTCGACCTGGGGCGGCCGCACCTGCGTCCACTGCAGGCCCACAGCACCCTGTATGCGTACAAGGTGGCGCTCGGCGATGGCGACGAATCGGCCTTCATGGCGGAGATCGAGCGCGAACTCAAGGAGCTGGAAATTGGCGGCGAGCGCGTGTGCGGCAGGCGACAGCGCATGACGGTGCAGGACGCCCTGCTCGACACCTTCAGCCTGATGCTGCACGCCCTGCCGGCGCAGCAGTCGCTGCGCCTGCAGCAGCACGGACTGGGGCCGCACCGCCTGCTGGGCTGCGGAATATTCGTCGCGCACAAGTCAGCCGCTGCGGTCTAGGGTGAGCTAAGTAGTTTGGTAAAAAAGGAGATCAGAGAATGGGCTACAACATCGACGGTGCAGAGCGCGAAACCGACGCTCAGGGCTTCCTGCTGGAGCCCGACTATTCTGACGACGCGGTGCGCGTCATCGCGGCGGCGGAAAGCATCGAGTTGACCGATGCGCATTGGGAGGTCGTGAACTACCTGCGCGAGCAGTACCGCGAGCACGGTCACACGCCGAACTTTCGAAACATGCTCAAGGGCATGGCGGAAATCCGGCCGGCCGTGGACAGCAAGTACCTGTACGACCTGTTCCCCCTTGGCCCGGCCAAGCAGGGGCCGAAGGTGGCGGGCTTGCCGCAGCCACTCGGCAAAGGAGGCTATTGATGCCCCCGCGCTCGTCGGTTTGATATGGTCAAGATCAGGATCAAGAGCGAGTGGTTCCAGAGCGGAACTGCCAAGACACCGCAGCAGGTCGCCAGCGTGATGGCGTTCGTCGCCTGGCGGGTGGCGCAGAACACGCTCAAGCAGATGCGCTCGGCCGGCTTTGACATCGAGATCGGCCCGCAGTATTTCGCCTTTACCCGCGAGGTGCTGGTGTTCCTGACCCAGGTGCTCGACCGCATGGCCTTCGAGCGCATGGGGGCGCCGAATCGCGCGGAGTTCGTCACGGCACTGGTGCGGCGCGTGGCCGAGGTGTTGCAGGAAAACGAGGACCGGCTGCTGGGCCCGCCGCCGGACGGCCAGCCCAGTCATTTTGAATCGTTTATTGACCTCTTCAACGCGTCGGCTGATGCCTACGCCGGGTTCGGCTACGACGCGCAAGGCCCGGACTTTGCCTTTGTGCGCTACCTGGGCCATCGTATCGAGGCGTTCATGCCCGAGAAGGACCAGCGCTGGGTCATCGATCAGATCATGGCCACCGAAGTACCCGAGGCCCTGGAAATGCTGCAGCGCGCAATGCAGGGCGCGCTGTCCACCGAGCCGCGCGCACCACGCCGGTCCCGCGCCACGGCAAATTCCGACTGAGCGAACCACCGTGACAGACAGCCCCTTCGATCTCAATGACCAAGCCGCCTATCGGCGCTGGCGCGATGCCAAGCTTGCGGGCCAGCCGCGCCAGGCCAGGGACCTGATCGTGCCCGTGGCCGACCCGCGCGCCCTGAGCCAGCCTGAAAAGCAGGCGCTGCTGCAGCGCTGCGCCGTTGCCAACATGGCGATCTATCGCAGCCCGCTGCAGCGCGAAGACAAGGAGATCCCGCGCCTGCTGGCTCAGCAGTTGGGAATGCAGCGGCTTGACGGCAATTGGCTGGCCGACGAGGACGGAATTTCGCAGATCACGGTATCAGACCGGGCTGGCGAACGCGCGGCCTTCATCCCCTACACCAACCGGCCCATCAAGTGGCATACGGATGGCTACTATCACCCGCAGTCGCGTCACATCCGGGCCATGATCCTGCATTGCGTGCGTGCCGCCCGGGCCGGCGGTGAAAGCGCGCTGATGGACCATGACATGGCCTACATTGCCCTGCGCGAAGCCAACCCGGACTGGGTGCGCGCGCTGATGGCGCCCGACGCCATGACGATTCCCGCGCGGCTGGACCAGGACGGGGTGGCGCGCGCCGAGCAGGGCGGGCCGGTGTTCTCGGTTGATCCCTCGGGCACCGCGCTGCACATGCGCTACACGGCGCGCACGCACAGCGTGGTCTGGAAGAACGACCCCGCGACACGCGCTGCGGTGGCGTTTCTGGCGCAGTTTCTGGCCAGCGACGCGTCTCCCGTTTTTCGCTTGACACTGCACGGCGGCATGGGCGTGGTCTGCAACAACGTGCTGCATGACCGCGCCGGCTTTGTCGACGATCCGCAGCAACCCCGGCTGCTCTACCGTGCCCGCTATCTGGATCGCCTGAACGAACCCGTGCCCGCCAGCGAGCGTGACGAGGCTGCGCTGGCGCTGAAGACCTAGCGGACAAGCATCATGTCGCAGTACGTCAGCGTTTCGCGTGCCGCCCAGCTGCTGGGTGTGACGCGCATCGCGCTGCAGAGCCAGGTGCGCGACGGCCTGCTGGTGCTCGATCAAGGCCTGGTGGCGATTGATTCCCTGTTGGCCCTTTATCCGGATAGCCAGCTGTCCCGATCGGGCCTGACCGACCCTGAGCAGCCGGTGCGGGAGGATGCATTTGCCAAGCAGGTGCGCGAGCGTCTCTTGCCTAGCCAGGAGGTACTGGGGCAACGGGTGTTTGCGCAGAGTCAGGAACTGGCGGACGTGCGGCGCCATTTGCAGCGCTACCACGCGCTCGTCATCGCGCTGCAGGCCAGCGTGCGCGAAGGCGTCCGCCAACATCCGGCCGACGCCACATGGCGGGAACTCGAACGACAGGTCACCCAGGGTCTTGCCAAGGCGCTGGCGACCGAATCGGTTGAATTGCTGGAAGTGATGGACGATATGCTCAAAGTCATGACGTCGCAGGTGAGCGTGCGCCCCAGCGGGCACGAGTTCCTGGTCGAGGGGCGCGCCAACCTGCTGCAGGCGGGCCTGCATTCCGGCCTCAAGCTCAACTACGGCTGCTCCGATGGCAGTTGCGGCATGTGCAAAGTGCGCGTTATTTCCGGCGACGTCGTGAAGACCCAGAATTTCAACTACGCGTTGTCGCAGGCCGAGAAGGCGCAGGGCTACACCCTGATGTGCTGCCACACCGCGGCAAGCGGTGAACTGACGCTGGAAATGCTGGAGGCCCGCGGGCCGCAGGATATTGCGGAACAGCACATCGTGGCCCAGGTGCGCGCCGTCAGTGAACTGGCGCCCGATACGCGTCTGCTGCATCTGCAGTCGCCGCGCAGCCAGCGGCTGCGTTTTCTGGCGGGCCAGTCGGTGTCGCTCGGCTGGAAGCCACCCGGTCAGGATGATGTGCACGGCAGCTACCCGATCGGAAGCTGTCCGTGCGATGACCGCAATCTGCTTTTTTTCATTGGCCGCGATGAGTCTGACGCCCTGACCCGTCGCCTGTTTGCGGGAGACATCGAGGCCGGCGCCGTCGTCACCGTGTCGGGTCCGACGGGCGAGTTCGTGCTGGCCGAGGGGCACCGCCCCCTGGTATTTGCCGCCTGCGACCATGGCTTCGTGCCCATCAACAGCCTGATCGAGCATGCACTGTCGCTTGAGGCCTATCCTTCACTCTCGCTGTTCTGGCTGGCCACGCACCGTGACGGACATTTTCTGGGCAATCATTGCCGCGCCTGGTCGGAGGCGCTGGACCAGTTTGAATACGAACTGGTGACGCATCCCGATGTCACCCTGGGCGCACAGAAAATCCTCAAGTCCATGCGCGCCGACCTGTTTGACATTGACTGCGATTTCTATCTGGCCGGCCCGCAGGCTTTTGTCACCACGCTGCATGACGAGTTGCGCGCCGCCGGCGTCGCGGCGGCGCAGATATTCATGCAGGTGATGTAAGCAGCAACCCCGTCAGCGCAGGTCGTCAGATAAAGAGGCAGACGTCGGACTCGCCGGCAAACTTCATGAAGGTGGCAGCGCCGCCGTACTCGATGCCGTCGATGAACTCGCTGTTCTTGAAATCGAACAGATCGACGGTCATCTGGCAGGCGACAAACTTGACGTCGGTCTCCAGGCAGATGTCGCGCAGTTCCTGCAGGGACGCGACGCCCTTTTTCTTCATCTTGTCCTTCATCATCATCGTCGCCATCGACTCCATGCCCGGCAGCATCTGGACGAAGACCGGCATCGGCACCGGCATCGGCATGGCCGGGTTGGCCAGCGGACTGATCTTGACGTCATCGAGGCTCTTGCGCAGCAGCTGCAGGCCATAGAAGGTGAAGAAGATCTGAACTTCCCAGCCCAGCGCGGCGGCGGTGGAGGCCAGGATGAACGGCGGATACGCCATGTCCAGCGTCCCCTTGGTGGCGATCAGCGCCATTTTTTTAGTGGCCATCAGTGGTGCTCCCTGCGGATTGGATTGATAAAGAGGCTCAGGCTTTCTTGAGATAGAAAACAAACTTGCTGTTTTCGCTGCCCTGCTCCAGCAGGGCGTTGCCGGTCTGCTCGGCAAAGGCGGCCATGTCGCAGACCGAACCCGGGTCGGTGGAGATCACACGCAGCACCTGTCCTGAGGTCATGTCCGACAGCGCCTTCTTGGTCTTTACGATGGGCAGCGGGCAGGCCAGGCCGGATGCGTCATATTCTTTGTTGAATTCCATGTCTTGTCTCCATTGGATGGCAGTTTGCAATTGCTTGATTTGGTCGAACAGCGCCACCATTGTGCCTGTGCATGCGCCGTCCTGACACCGGCCATTCTTGAGGAGCTATCCCGCTACGTCTATCACCGCAAAGGGTAATGCCGGGTAGCCCATTGGGATAATGGGCGCTTCATATCGCAACCAGTTTCAACTTGAGGTGCTTTGCACTCTTGGCCAGCACCGCATCCAAGGTCACCATGCCATGTGCCTTGACCTTCACGGCACAAGCAAGATGCAAGGCATCCCCAGCACGCAAGGCCGCCCTGACATCCATGGTCAGCAGTGCCGCCTTGTGGAACGCCGCCGCCTCCACGGGTAGCAATTGCAGGTCGTTGGCGCACATGCGCTCGAACTGAAGCCATGCGGTCTGAGCCTGCGCCCCGGTCAATTGACCGGTACGTTGCTTGATGCCCAAGGCGCTGGCAAATTCAGTGACGCACCACGCTGCTGATGCCAGGTCGTCGCCGCAGGCCGCGTACCACTTGACCACATCAGCAGTCCTGGCCTCGTTGGTGAACTGAAGTTGGGCGGTATGAGTCTGCTCGCAACTGCTGGGCGTGCTAGTGCGCGACACCATGGACCGCCTCATTGCCGCTCATGCCGTCAGCGCTGGCCTCATCCTCGTGACGAACAATGAAGCAGATTTCAAAGACTACCCCGGCCTCAAAGTGGAAAACTGGGCGCTAAGCATGTGACGGTCTCACTCTTTGTCCAATCTTGAAACACTCAAGCCCGCGGCCAGCGCAAGGCGCTTTCGGCTCAATGGCTTGACGCAGGCCAACTTGGCAGGTTGCTGTCGAACCGCCCAAAGGTCCAAGGCTTCCTGCATGCGCAACCAACTCTCGGGCGTGGTGTTCAGCAATGTGGCTACCCGAACCGCCATGTCGGGCGACAGCGAACGCTTTGCGTGCA
>CAIMBE010000177.1 GCA_903839085.1 uncultured beta proteobacterium
GCAATGACGGGAGGAAAGACGCAATGACGGGAGGAAAGACGCAATGACGATCCGGATTGTCGCGATCTACGAAAGTCTCAATAGCCATTTTCGCGTCCGCGCTCAGGGCCGGAGGGTCGGGAGACCCATGACCGCGTCCGGAAGCGCGGTCGCGATCGCGGGGAAGATGCAGATCAGCAGCACCGCGAGGAACATCAGAAGGACAAAGGGCAGCACGCCCCAGATGATCTCGCCCAGCGAAATATCGGGCGCGATGTTCTTGATCACGAAGATGTTCAAGCCGACCGGCGGATGAATCAGGCCGGCCTCCATCACGATCGTCATCAGCACGCCGAACCAGATCAGGTCGAAACCGGCCGCCTTCAGTGGCGGCAAAATGATGGGCGCCGTCATCAGGATGATGCTGACCGGCGGCAGGAAGAAGCCCAGCACGATCACCATCAGCAGGATGGCCAGCAGCAGCACCCATTTGGACAGGTGCATGCCGACCACCCATTCGGCGGTCGACTGGCTGATATGCAGAAAGCTCATCACGTAGGAGAACAGCAGCGACATGCCGATGATCATCATCAGCATCGTCGACTCGCGCAGCGTGGCGGTGAGAATCGGCGCCACGTCGCGCGGCCGCCAGACGCCATAGATGGTCGCGATCAGGGTCAGCGCCAGCAGGGCGCCCAGCCCGGCGGTCTCGGACGGCGTCGCAAAGCCGCCATAGAGCGCCACCATCACGCCGATCAGCAGCAGCACAAAGGGCACGACGCGCGGCAGCATCTCGAACTTTTGCCGGTTGCTGAAAGTCTCTGTCGTCAGCAGCGCCGAGGGCGCGCCGCTGCGCTCGAATTCGGCCTGCGCCATCCGGTATTCCCGGCGGTAGCGCACGGCGGCGTAGACAGCGAACAGCCCCACCAGCAGGACGCCGGGAAAGATGCCGGCCAGGAACAGGCGCCCGAGCGACTGCTCGGCCGCCACCGCGTACAGAATCATGGTGATCGAGGGCGGCAGCAGGATCCCCAGCGTGCCGCCGGCGGCGATGATGCCGGCCGCAAAACCTGGCGAATACCCGCGCTTGCGCATCTCAGGAATGCCGGCGCTGCCGATCGCCGAGCAGGTGGCCGGGCTTGATCCGGCCATCGCCGCGAACAGCGCGCAGGCGAAGACGTTGGCGATGCCCAGCCCGCCCGGGATCCGGCCCATCCAGACGTGCATCGCCGCGTACAAGTCCTGACCGGCAGGCGAGCGCCCAATCGCCGCACCCTTCAGAATAAAAAGCGGGATCGACAGCAGCGTGATGCTGGCCATCTCCTCGTAGACGTTTTGCGTCACGGTATTGAGCGATTGAGCCGGCATGAACAGGTACATGAAGAGCACCGCCACGCTGCCCAGCGCAAAGGATATCGGAGCGCCGGAAAACATGAAGATCAGCGTCACCGCGCCAAACAGCAGGCCCAGGGTCAGCATGCTCATGGCCCTGCCTCCGGCGCCTTGTTGAGCAGCGCGTTGACGCGTGCGCTGAACTGGATCAGCAGTTGCAGGCTGAGCAGCGTCATGCCGGCGGCCATCAGGCCGTAAGGGATGGCCAGCGAAGGCGCCCAGGATGAGGAAGTGGTCTGCTGCTCGACCCAGGCCTCGTGAAACAGGGCCCAGGATTTCCAGGCAAAGAAGGCGCAAAAGAACAGGCCCAGCAGATCCACCAGCATCAGGCGCAGGCGATTGAGCGAGCGCGGCAACAGGCCGGCGATGGCTTCGATGCCGACATGCCCGCGCAAGGACTGCACAAAGGCGCTGCACAGGAAGGTGGCGCCGACCAGGCAAAAGACGGCGGCTTCGTCCTGCCAGTCGGTGGAGGACTGCATCACGTAACGCGAAACCACGCTGTAGGTGAGCACCGCCGAGGCCACCAGCAGGGCGAACATGCCGGCGATGACCATCAGGCGGTTGATGCGCATCAGCACGATCGCAATGGGCAGCAGGAAGCGCGGCGTGTCGGGGTCCACCCCAAGCACCGCGGAGCCGATTTCGACGCCGCGCGTCATGTCAGCTTTTGAGCCGCTTTGAGCAGCGCCGCGCAAGACTCGTTCTTCTCGCCGAAGTCCTTCCAGGCGGTCTCGCGCGCCAGCACCTGCCACTTCTTGAGCATGGCCTCGTCCAGGTCATAGACCTTGGCCCCGGCCCTGGCGTAAATGTCGGCCGCCGCCTTGTCGTCGGCGCGCGCCGCCTCCTGCCCGAAGACCTCGAGTTCGGCGCCCACCGCCATCACCACCTCCTGCTGCTTCTTGGGCAGCCTGGCAAACACGTCGCGGGAGATCATCAGCGGTTCGAGCATGAACCAGTAGGTCTTGTTGCGCCCGGTCGTAAGATGCTTGGCAATCTCCTCGAGCTTGAACGAGATGAAACTGGTGCTCGAGGTCATGGCCGCGTCCATCGCGCCGGTCTGCATCGCCGCATAGATTTCGTTGGACGGCAGGGTGATGACCGAGGCGCCCGCCTGCTTGAGCATCATGTCCATCTCGCGACTGCCGCCACGCACCTTCAGGCCCTTGGCGTCCTCCGGACTGACCAGCGCGCGCGGTCGACTGGCGACGCCGCCGGCCTGCCAGATCCAGCTGACGATCATCACCCCCTTGTCATCGAGCACCTTGGAGAGCAGTTTGCCGACCTCGGCGTTCTTCCACAGGGCGCCCTGCTCGTAGCTGGGCACCAGGGCCGGCATCAGGCCGATGTTGGTCTCGGCCACCTCGCCGCCGGCATAGGACAGCGGCACCAGGCTCATGTCGAGCGCGCCCTTGCGCATCGACGAGAACTGGGCGTTGGTCTTCATCAGCGAGGAGCCGGGATAGACCGAGGCCTTGAGCGCGCCCGCCGTCCGCTTTTCCACCTCGATCGCAAAGCGCCGGCACAGGCGGTCCCTGAAGTCGCCCTCGGTCAGCGTGCCGCCCGGGAACTGGTGCGAGATCTTCAGTCCCTCGCCCCCGCTCTGAGCCCAGGCCGATTCGGCCATGATGCTGACGGCGGCACTGCCGGCAGCATGGATGAAATGTCGTCTCGATATCGTCATTTTTTTCTCCAAAGTTATCGCCAAACATTGTTTGGCACTTTTATTCCAACACACAGAACCACTCAAACCACTCACATGAAAAGCTCCTCGACACTCGCCGAAACCGGCACCCTCCCCTGGCCCAGCATGGCGCGGTGGCGGTCAAGCCGCTTGAGGTCATAAAGATAATTCACCATCAGCCCGTAGGACTGCTTCATGCCCTTGGCTGACGGGTCGCCAGCCCAGTTGATGCGCTCGACCCGCGCCCCGTTGCCCAGATGAAACCGTGCCACCGCGTCGAGCGGTTTGCGTTCCACCCACTCGCGCCCGAGGTACTGGGCGGCGCACTGCAAGAGCCAGTGGCGCAGCGCTGACTTGCTCTCCAGCGCCAGCGCCTTCTCGGCCGCGCCAAGCAGTTCGGCCGAGGTCACGCTCTGGGCGTCAGAGCCGACGGCGCGCGCGAGTTCGGCGCGCGCCTTGTCGTCAAGGCGCTCGAGCATGGCGCCGGCGTTCTTGCCGAGCCAGGCGCGAAAGCCCGGGATCGGAGACAGCGTGGCAAAGGTCTTGAGGCGCGGAAACTCGGTCTTGAGCGTCTCGACCACGCGCTTGATCAGCGAGTCGCCAAAGCTCACGCCGCGCAGGCCGCTCTGCGTGTTGCTGATGGAATAGAAGATGGCGGTGGTTGCCTGGTTCAGGTCTTCGACCGCAGCGGATTCATCGAGCAGCGGCGTGATGCCGTGCGCGATCTCGTGCAGCAGCGCAACCTCGACAAAGATCAGCGGATCGTCGGGCAGGCGCGGATGGAAAAACCCGTAGCAGCGGCGGTCCGAGTCGAGCCGGTTCTTGACGTCGGCCCAACTCTTGATGTCATGCACCGCCTCGTACTTGATCAGTTTCTCGATCAGGGAAGCCGGCGAGTCCCAGCTGATCCGGCGCAGTTCCAGAAACCCGACGTCAAACCAGGTGGAGAACAGGTATTCCATCTCGACGTCCAGGGCCTGCAGCCCCGGGTCGGACTTCAGAGCGGGCAGCATCTCGGCGCGCAGGTCGACCAGAAACCGTATGCCCTCGGGGAAGACGCTGAAGCGCTGCAGCAGTCGACGCCGCGGCGACACGGTGGCGCGGCGGTAATGCACCTCGGCCACCGCCTCCTCGGGCGTTCCAACGGCGCCGGCAAAGCGCGCCTGCGCAAGTTTGATGACCTGCGGGTCGGCGACGAACTGCTCGCTCATCAGCAGCCAGCAATCGCGCCGCTGCGCCGGCGAGGCCAGCGCGTACCACTGCGCCACCGCCCTGGCGCGGCGCCCGCCTTCAACCTCGCTCAGGCGGCCCTCCACGACCGCGCGCAAGGCGTCCAGCGTGTGGCGCAGCAGGCGCGGCGACATGGCTTCGCCTTTGAGGCGCAGGCCGCCGGCCAGGCGCTCGTGCGTCGAGCGCGCGAGATCGCGACCACGCGCTGCGGTCGCCGCCATCGGCACGGCGCCAGGGTCGGGTGCGCACGCCGGCGCAGCGTGGGCCACGCTCGGCAGGCCGCTCTTGACCGACCTGTCAGCGACAGGCGGGGCGGCGCCCGCCTTGCCGGCTCTGGCGCCGGGACCGGGCAAGAGTTTCGAGACGCTACGGCTGATCCATTCGGAGGTGCTCATGCCAGCAAGCTGCTTTTCTGTGTGCGCGCCAGTGCGCTCAGAGCCGCCGCACCGGCGGCCCCGATGCACGCGCGTCGTGATGTCGGTGTGGCGTGTCTCTGCAATCACCCATAATTATGAAGAGCATGCCCGCCCAAGGCAAGCCTCGCGGGCCCCGTACATACCCGCGGTCCGCGCGGAAAAATCATACCGTCGCACGGCCTTGCGCCCATCGCCACAGGCCCAGGCCGCCGACAATCATGGGCAGGCACAACCACTGCCCCATGCTCATGCCAAGCGACAGCAGGCCCAGATGCGCGTCGGGTTCGCGGAAGAACTCCGCGCCGAAGCGAAACACGCCGTAGCCGATCAGGAAGACGGCTGACACCTGCCCCTCTTTGCGCTGCTTGCGCGCATACAGCCACAGCAGCGCGAACAGCAGCAGACCCTCGCCCAGAAACTGATAGACCTGAGACGGATGGCGCGGCAGGTCGCCGGCGCCGCGAAACACCATGCCCCAGGGCAGATCCGGGCTGCTCAGGCGTCCCCACAGTTCGCCGTTGATGAAGTTGCCCACGCGCCCCGCCGCCAGACCGGTCGGCACGCAGGGCGCGACAAAGTCCGCCACCTGCAGCCAGGGCCTGGCGCGCGATCGCGCAAACCAGATCATCGCGATGATGACCCCCAGCATGCCGCCGTGAAAGCTCATGCCGCCGGCCCAGACGGCCAGGATCTCGAGCGGATGCGCCAGGTAGTAGAGCGGCTTGTAAAACAGGCAGTAGCCGATGCGCCCGCCCAGCACCACGCCCATGACGCCCAAGAACAGGATGTCCTCGACATCGCGCCGGCTCCACGCCGCCGCACCTTTGATCGAGACAAAAGGCTCGTGTCGCAGGCGCCGGTTGCCAAGGAGCATGAAGAGGGCAAACGCCGCCAGATAGGTCAGCCCGTACCAGTGGATGGCCAGCGGACCGAGTTGCAGCGCGACCGGATTGATTTGAGGATGAATCAGCATGGACGGCATTTTGCACGCAAGCCGGCACCGGACACGCACGCCGAGCCAGCCAGAGCCGGAAAATGTCCGCGAATTGCGCGTGCTCTATTGGCCTTGCGTCATTGCAGGCGCGATGGCATCATGAGCGCCGCGCATTCGGCTTTTCAACTGGTACCTGTCCCGCCATGACATCGCGTGGTCCGTCTTTGCACCCCCTGCACTCCAGGCCCTGGCCTGGGTGGCTTGCAGTCCTGCTGGGACTGTGGGCGGCGCTCTGCGCGGCCACGGCATCGGCCGCCGACCCCGCGCGCAGCTTCCTGACAGCGCAGGAGCGCGAGTGGATCGACCGCAACGCGGCCTCGATCCGCCTTGCGCCAGAGAGCAACTATCCGCCCTTCAGCTTCCTGGAATCGGGCGTCTGGCGTGGCCTGTCGGCCGATGTGGTGGCCCTGATTCAGGATCGGACGGGCGCGCGCTTTCAAATTCTTCCGCCGCAAAACCTGGACGCGATCCTGGACCATGCGCGCCAGGGGAGCGCCGATATCGTCACGTCGATAAAGGAAACGCCGGAGCGCTCGCAGTTTCTGGCCTTCACCCAGCCCTACTTCAGGGTGCCGACGGCGATCATTGTCAAAAGCAGCTTGACCGAGGGACGCTGGCCAGAGGCGTTTGTCGGCAAGCGGGTGGCTGTCGGCAAGGGCTATGGCGTGCAAAAGTTCATCGAGCAGAAGTTCCCCTCGATCAAGCTGACCCTGGTTGCGGACGATCTCCAAGGCATGCGGCAACTCTCATTCGGCGAGGTCGATGCGATCATCATGGACGTGGCCAGCGCCTCTTTTTTCATCGAGCGAGAGAAGTTCTCGAACCTGCGCGTATTCAGCGAATTTGATTTCACCTACGACCTGAGCCTGGCCGTGCGCAAGGACCTGCCGATCCTGCGCGAGATCCTGTCCAAGACGCTTCTGACCCTCTCCGATAAGGACATTCAGGCTGTTTCGGACAATTGGATCAAGCTCAGTCATGATCACTTTCATGCTCTGCTGGACAAGGCCAGACCATGGCTGGTGGTCGGCACAGGTGTGGGCGCGCTGCTGCTGGCAGCCATGGCGACGGCGTCGAGGGCAAGACGCCGGCGCCAGCGCGTGGCGCTGCAGGCCTCGCAGTACTCGCGCAGTCTGATTGAGGCCAGCCTGGACCCGCTGGTGACGATCAGCGCACAAGGCAAGATCACCGACGTCAATACGGCCACCGAGCAGGTGACCGGGGTGGCTCGAAGCAAACTGGTGGGCAGCGATTTTGCGGACTACTTCACCGACCCGGTGCAGGCGCGCGAGGGCTACCAGCAGGTTTTTGCGCAGGGCTTCGTGACCGACTACCCGCTGGCCATCCGCCACACCTCGGGCAGCATCACCGACGTGCTCTACAACGCCAGCGTCTACCGCGACGATGCGGGCAAGGTGCTGGGCGTTTTTGCCGCCGCGCGCGACGTTACCGAGCGCAAGAAGGCCGAGAGGTACATTCAGGCCGCCAGTGTCTTTACCCATGCGCGTGAAGGCATCATGATCACCAGCGCGGACGGCACCATTCTCAATGTCAACCATGCCTTCACAAGCATCACGGGCTACAGCCATCCGGAGGTTATCGGCAAGAACCCGCGCCTGCTCAAGTCGGGTCAACACGACAAGGCGTTTTACCTCGCGATGTGGCATGCCTTGACCGACAAAGGTCACTGGTACGGCGAAATCAGGAACCGGCGCAAGAATGGCGAGGTGTTCATTGAGGCGCTCACCATCACCGCGGTCTACGGCGCCGGGGGCGTCACGGAACAGTATGTGGCCCTGTTCTCCGACGTCACTGCCGTCAGGGAACACCAGAACCAGCTCGAGTTCATGGCGCACTTTGATGCGCTCACCAAACTGCCCAACCGCCTGCTGCTGTCCGACCGCATCCAGCAAGGCCTGGCTCACTCCGACCGGCGCGGCCAGACGCTGGCAATCGTCTACCTTGACCTTGACGGCTTCAAGGCCATCAACGACCAGCACGGGCACGAAGTCGGCGACCAGTTGCTGGTCGCCCTGGCCGACCGCATGAACCAGGTCCTGCGCGAGGCCGACACGCTGGCCCGGATCGGCGGCGACGAATTTGTCGCTATTCTGGTCGATCTCACCGATGCCGAGGCCAGCGGACCGATGCTCGAGCGCTTGCTCACGGCGGCGGCGCAACCGGTGCAGTTGGCGGACTTGACGCTCCAGGTGTCGGCCAGCCTGGGGGTCACCTTCTCCCCTCAGGAGCAGACCCTGGATGCGGATCAGTTGCTGCGTCAGGCCGACCAGGCGATGTACCAGGCCAAACTTGCCGGCAAGAACCGCTATCACATCTTCGACGCCAAACAGGACAGCCACATCCGCATCCACCACGAAAGCGTTGAGCGGATCCGCCTGGCCGCGAGCAGGCGCGAGTTCGTCCTGTACTACCAGCCCAAGGTCAACATGCGAAGCGGCAAGGTGGTCGGCACCGAAGCGCTGATCCGCTGGCAGCACCCCGAGCGCGGCCTGCTGGCCCCGGCCCTGTTTCTGCCGGTGATCGAAGACCATCCGCTGGCGGTTGCCATCGGCGAGTGGGTGATCGACACCGCACTGGCGCAGGTGGACGCCTGGCGCGCGGCCGGACTCGACTTGCCCGTCAGCGTCAATGTGGGCTCCCGCCAATTGCAGCAACCTGACTTTGTCAGCCGCCTGCGCTCCGCGCTGGCGATCCATCCCGAGCTCAATCCGTCCTGCCTTGAGATCGAGATACTGGAGACCAGCGCTTTGCAGGACATCGCTCAGGTATCCAGATTGATCGAGGACTGCACCCGCCTGGGCGTCCGCTTTACGCTGGACGACTTTGGCACCGGCTATTCCTCCCTCACCTACCTCAAACGACTGCGGATTGAGACCCTCAAGATCGACCGGAGCTTTGTCAGCGACATGCTGATCGACGCCGATGCCATGGCCATCCTGAAAGGCGTGATCGGCCTGGCCGCCGCCTTCAAGCGCCAGGTCATTGCCGAGGGGGTGGAGACCGCCGCGCACGGCGCCGTGCTGCTGCAATTGGGCTGTGAACTGGCGCAGGGCTACGGCATAGCCTACCCCATGCCGGCCAGCGAGATAGCGGCCTGGACCGCAGCCTGGCAGCCCGACCCGGCGTGGCGCACGCTGCATTGAACCGGCTGCCCCAGCCAAACTGTCCACGCCTGCAAGTCGTCGAGACCGAGGCCCAGATGAACTTTCTTGCCGATATGGGCTGGCGCACCCGAGCATTGCTGGGGACATCGTCGGACCGCTGTGTGGCAAAATCGATCCGAACAATCCCATGCCAAGCACCAATCGATTCAGAATGACATGGTCGGCCTGGGCGATCCTCGCGGCCGGCCTGCTGATAACCGCCGTCGTCAGCCTTCAGGTGCGCCAGGGCATCGCCCAGGATGCGGTGAAACAGTTTTCCTATGTCTGCGATCAGGTCACGCTCAAAGTCCAGGAACGCCTTGGCGCCTATGCGCTGATCCTGCGCGGCGGCGCCGGGCTGTTTGCCGCCTCAGTCTCGGTTGAGCGCCACGAGTGGCGCGCTTACGTCGAGACGCTGGAAGCCACCAGGAGCATCCCCGGTGTGCAGGGGATCGGCTTCGCGCTCGTCATAGCGCCCCATCAACTGGCCGCCCACATTGAACAGATTCACCGCGAGGGTTTTGCGCAATACACGGTGCGACCGCCCGGCGAGCGCGCCAGCTACACCTCCATCATCTACCTTGAGCCGTTCCGCGACCGCAACCTGCGCGCGTTCGGCTATGACATGTTCTCCGAGCCGGTCAGGCGCGCCGCGATGGAGAAGGCGCGCGACAGCGGCGAAGCGGCGCTGTCGGGCAAAGTCGAACTGGTGCAGGAGACCGGCAAGGAAGTGCAAGCCGGGACCCTCATGTACATGCCGGTCTATCGCAATGGCGCCGTTGTGGCCACGCTCGAGCAGAGGAGGCAGGCGCTGATCGGATGGGTCTACAGTCCATACCGGATGAATGACCTGATGGACGGCATTCTTGCCAGCTGGATGAGCATCGAAGGCAGAGCCGTCGATCTGCATATCTACGATGGTTCCGTGGTCGCCCCTGGTGCACTCCTGTTCGACAACAAACCGGCCCTGGCTCCGGCGCCCGGTTCACTCTTTTACCAGACCCGCACCATCGACTTCAACGGCCACCAGTGGCGGCTGGTGTTCGACCAGACCGAGGCAGCGTCCGGCATCAGCTACGTTGCGGCCTGGGCGACGCTGATCGGCGGCGCGGCGCTCAGCGCCTTGCTGGCGGCCTTGATGCTGTCGGTGTCGAACACCCGCAGCAACGCCGAGCGCATCGCATCCAGACTTACCGAAGAAATTCGCCAGCACACGGAGCAACTCAACGCGATCTTTGACTTGAGTCCCGATGGCTTCATCACCTTCGATGCAGCGCACCGCATCAGGTTTGTCAGTCCTGCGTTTGTCCGCATGACCGGGCTCGATGCCGACCGGCTGATCGGCGTCGACGAAGCCGGCTTCTACCAGCGCCTGGAAAATCTCTGCGTCGCCCAGGCGAGCCTGTCCGGCATCGCCGCGCTGCGCATGCGCGGTCGGGCCGACGCGGGCGTGCAGGAGGCCAGGGCGGCGGCCGAGGGCAGCGAGACGATTGAGTTGGCAGGGGCCGGCAAGCGCGTGCTTCAAATCGGCCTGCGTCTGCCACAGACAGAAACCGTCTCGCTGATTCTCTACTTCCGCGACATCACCCGCGAAAGCGAAGTCGATCGCATGAAGAGCGAGTTTCTGGCCCATGCCGCGCACGAACTGCGAACGCCGATGGCCAGCATCTACGGTTTTGCGGAACTGCTGCTGACGCAGCCGTTCGACGAAGCCGAGCGGCGTGATTTCATGGGCACGATCTTCAACCAGTCCAAGTTGATGATGTCGGTCATCAACGAGTTGCTCGATCTCGCCCGTATCGAGGCGCGCCGTGGCAAGGACTTCACGATTGCCCGCGTCGAGGTTCGCGCCTTGCTGCATGAGATCGTCACCGGATTCAAGACGCCGGTCGGACGCCCGTCGCCGCAGGAGCCCCTTGGCGACGGGTCGGTCTGGGTGCGCGCCGACCGCCAGAAGCTGGCCCAGGCCATTGGCAACGTGATCTCCAACGCCTACAAATATTCACCGTCCGGCGGACCAGTGGGCATCGATCTGCTCCGGCCGACCCTGGACGCGCCATTGCCGGCCGCCATCGGCGCCGCACGGATTGGCATCCGGATCACCGACCACGGCATTGGCATGACGCCAGAACAACTCGAGCGTGTCGGCGAACGTTTTTACCGCGTCGACAAGTCGGGAAAAATACCTGGCACAGGGCTGGGCATGAGCATCGTGAAGGAAATCGTCGAACTCCATGGCGGCCAATTGGAGGTGTCCAGCCAACCCGGATCAGGCACTGCGGTGACCCTCTGGCTGCTCGGCGCCACCGAAACGCAAAGCTGAAAACTTGGCGGCGCCAATCCGGATCGGCCTGATTCCAGACGCGGCCCTGGTTGCCTGCAGGAGGCGCACGCGTCGCGAATAAAATAGATCCGAGCGTCAGAATTCCGGGCGCCCGCGCCGCCCCTCAACCGCATTATTTTTCCACACAACAACAGAGACTTCCTATGACCCAGCCAACTGCGATCCCCAACCCGCGCTCCAGGAACATCACCGAGGGCAAGTCCCGCGCGCCCAACCGCTCGATGTACTACGCCATGGGTTACAAGGAGGAGGACTTCAAGAAGCCGATGGTTGGCGTGGCCAACGGGCACAGCACCATCACGCCCTGCAACAGCGGCCTGCAAAAGCTTGCCGACGCGGCGATTGCCGGCATCGAGGCCGGCGGCGGCAAGGCCCAGGTGTTTGGCACGCCGACCATCAGCGACGGCATGGCGATGGGCACCGAGGGCATGAAGTACAGCCTGGTGAGCCGGGAAGTGATTTCCGACTGCATCGAGACCTGCGTGCAGGGCCAGTGGATGGACGGTGTGCTGGTGGTGGGGGGCTGCGACAAGAACATGCCCGGCGGCATGATGGGCATGTTGCGCGCCAACGTGCCCGCCATCTTTGTCTACGGCGGCACCATCCTGCCCGGGCGCTATCAGGGCCGCGACCTCAACATCGTGAGTGTGTTCGAGGCCGTTGGCGAGAACGCGGCCGGGCGCATGAGCGACGAGGACCTGCTCGAGATCGAGCGCCGCGCCGTGCCCGGACCGGGCTCCTGCGGCGGCATGTACACCGCCAACACCATGTCCTCGGCCTTTGAGGCGCTGGGCATGTCCCTGCCCTACTCCAGCACCATGGCCAATCCGCACGAGGAAAAAGTGGACTCGGCCCGGGAATCGGCCATCGTGCTGCTCGAGGCGATCCGGAAGGACCTGAAGCCGCGCGACATCGTGACCCGCAAGTCGATCGAAAATGCGGTCGCCGTGATCATGGCGACGGGCGGCTCGACCAACGCCGTGCTGCACTTCCTGGCCATCGCCCATGCCGCCGGCGTCGATTGGAGCATCGACGATTTCGAGCGCGTGCGCGTCAAGACGCCGGTGCTGTGCGACCTCAAGCCCAGCGGACAGTACCTGGCGGTGGACCTGCACCGGGCCGGCGGCATACCGCAGGTCATGAAGATCCTGCTCGGCGCCGGGCTGCTTCACGGCGACTGCATCACGATCAGCGGTCAGACCATCGCCGAGGTGCTCAAAGACGTTCCGGCCGCGCCGCGCGCCGACCAGGACGTGATCCGCCCGCTCTCCAACCCGATGTACAGGCAGGGCCACCTGGCCATCCTCAAGGGCAATCTGAGTCCGGAAGGCTGCGTCGCCAAGATCACGGGCCTGAAGAATCCGGTCATGACCGGGCCGGCCCGCGTCTTTGAGGACGAGCAATCGGCCCTGGCCGCGATCCTGGCCAACCGGATTGTGGCCGGCGATGTGATGGTGCTGCGCTATCTGGGCCCCAAGGGCGGCCCCGGCATGCCTGAAATGCTGGCCCCGACGGGCGCGCTGGTGGGTCAGGGCCTGGGCGAGTCGGTCGGCCTGATCACCGACGGTCGTTTTTCCGGCGGTACCTGGGGCATGGTCGTGGGGCACGTTGCCCCGGAAGCGGCCGCTGGCGGCACCATCGCCTTCATCAAGGAGGGCGACTCGATCACCATCGATGCCCACCGCCTGCTGCTGCAACTCAATGTCAGCGAGGAGGAGATCGCGCTGCGTCGCGCTGCCTGGACCGCGCCGCAGCCGCGCTACACGCGTGGCGTGCAGGCCAAGTTTGCCTTCAACGCCTCGACCGCCAGCAAGGGGGCGGTGCTCGACAACTACTGATCAGCGCCGCTTCTTGGTGTCGGTTCCGAGGGCCTCGCGCGTCTTGTCGATGCGTTCCTTGCGCCGCGCGTTCTCTTTGTCCATCGTCTTCTTCTTGGTGTAGCCAGACCAGTCGGCCCAGGCCCACCAAAGCACGGCCAATGCAAAAGGCGAGAGCACAAACCACCAGTCCCAACCCGCCACCAGGGTCAGGTCCGCGGCTTTCAGGATAAGAAGAAGCACACCAATTCCGAGAAAATACATCGTCGTTGTCCTCACTTGAATCAAGCGCCCGGCGCAAGGCGCACGGTCGGCGCAGTCACTACAATTCGTCGTGTCGACTGTAACCCAAACGATCAGGAAGATGACGATGAAGCCTACACTGCTGGCCTTTCTTGCGGGGTCTCTGCTGGGCACGCCTGCCCTGGCTGACATGGACCTGGCCAAATCGAAGAACTGCATGGCCTGTCATGCGCTTGACAGGAAGGTGGTCGGCCCCGCCTACCTGGATGTGGCCAGAAAGTATGCCGGTCAAAAAGATGCGGCCGACAAGCTTGCGGCCAAGATCGTGAAGGGCGGCGGCGGGGCCTGGGGTGCGGTGCCGATGCCGGCCAACAAGCAGGTCAGCGAGGCGGACGCGCGAAAACTGGCCGGCTGGATTCTGGCACTGAAATAATCCGGCGCCCGCAGGTCAGCGCCCATGCTGGGCGCAGGCGAAAAAAAGGCCCGGAACTTACGGGCCTTTTTCATGCCAGCGGCCTGGGGCCGGTTCAGTAGGTCTGACCCAACTGGCTCAGGATCGCCGGATTCTCAAGGGTCGAGGTGTCCTGCGTGATCGACTCGCCCTTGGCCAGCGACCGCAGCAAGCGGCGCATGATCTTTCCCGATCGCGTCTTGGGCAGATTTTCGCCGAAACGAATGTCCTTGGGTTTGGCGATCGGACCGATTTCCTTGGCAACCCAGTCGCGCAATTCCTTGGCGATGGCTTTGGCCTCGTCACCGGTCGGGCAGGCCCGCTTGAGAACGACAAAAGCGCAGATCGCCTCGCCCGTGAGGTCGTCCGGACGCCCGACCACGGCCGCCTCGGCCACCAGGTCGGTCTTGGCAACGAGGGCCGATTCGATCTCCATCGTGCCCATGCGGTGACCCGAAACGTTGAGCACATCGTCGATGCGCCCGGTGATGCGGAAGTAGCCGCGGTCGATGCTGCGCACGGCGCCGTCACCCGCGAGGTAATAGGTTCCGCCCATTTCGGCGGGGAAATAGCTCTTCTTGAAGCGCTCCGGGTCGTTCCAGATGGTGCGGATCATGGAAGGCCAGGGCCGTTTGACTACCAGCATGCCGCCCGAGCCGTTGGGCACGTCGTGCCCCACCTCGTCGACGATGGCTGCCATGATGCCGGGCAGCGGCAGCGTGCAACTGCCGGGAACCAGCGGCGTGGCGCCCGGCAGCGGCGTGATCATGTGACCACCGGTCTCGGTCTGCCAGAAAGTGTCGACGATCGGGCAGCGCTCACCCCCGATGTTTCGGTAGTACCACATCCAGGCCTCCGGATTGATCGGCTCGCCAACCGTTCCAAGCAGGCGCAGGCTGCTCAGATCGGAGCGTGCCGGATGCACCTTCTCGTTGCTCTCGGCGGCCTTGATCAGCGAGCGGATGGCGGTTGGCGCGGTATAGAAAATGCTGCACTTGTGGCGCTCAATCATCTGCCAGAAGCGGCCGGCGTCGGGAAAGGTCGGGACGCCCTCGAAAATGATCTGTGTGGCACCCGCGGCCAGCGGGCCATACGCCACATAGGTGTGCCCGGTGATCCAGCCAATGTCGGCCGTGCACCAGAAGATATCCTCAGGCCGCAGATCGAACGTCCAGTCCATGGTCAGCTTGGCCCACAACAGGAACCCGCCCGTGGAATGCTGCACACCCTTGGGCTTGCCGGTCGAGCCGGAGGTGTAGAGGATGAACAGCGGGTGCTCGGCGCCGACAAAGGCCGGCGCACACTCGCCCGACTGACCGGCCATCGCTTCGGTGAACGTGATGTCGCGCCCGGCAGCCATATTGCAGGGGCTGGCGGTGCGCTGGTAGACAAACACGGTCTTGATCGACTCGCAGCCGCCCAGCCCAAGCCCCTCATCGACAATCGCCTTCAGGGGCAATTCCTTGCCGCCGCGCATCTGGAAGTTCGACGTGATGACGGCGACGGCGCCGGCATCGATGATCCGTTCCTGCAGCGCCTTGGCCGAAAAGCCGCCGAACACGACGCTGTGCGTGGCGCCGATGCGGGCGCAGGCCTGCATCGCGATCACGCCCTCCAGGGTCATCGGCATGTAGACCAGGACCCGGTCACCCTTCTGGATGCCCCTGGCCTTGAGCGCATTGGCGAACTGGCTGACGCGCGTCAGAAGTTCACGGTAGGTGGTCTTGGTGACGGTGCCGTCGTCGGCCTCGAAAATGACGGCGGTCTTGTTCTCGACCGGCGTTCCCATGTGCTTGTCCAGGCAATTGGCCGAGGCGTTGAGCTCGCCGTCCTCGAACCATTTGTAAAACGGTGCGCCGGACTCATCGAGGGTCTTGCTGAAAGGCTTGTTCCAGACCACGTTTTCACGCGCCAGGCGGGCCCAGAAGCCCTCAAAATCACGCTCCGCCTCCGCGCACAGGGCCTGGTAGCCTTCCATGCCGGAAATGCGCGCTGCCTTGACGGTCGCCGCGCTCGGCGGGAAAACGCGGTTTTCAACCAGCACCGATTCAATCGCGGACGATGTTTCACTCATGCCTATTTCTCCTCAGTTAATAAAGAATTCTCCAGCACTGTCGCGGTTGGCACTTACAAGCCACTGACTGGCCTGAAACTTACGCCCCGGTCGCGCCCGCGCAGCCCCGCACCGGCTCTACAATTCATGGCCACTTTTGCAACGAAAGCCCCATGACAAATCCAGCACCGGCCCCGCGGCCCGCCCTGCGCCCCCTGCCCCGCTTCATCTTTGCCAGCCGCTGGCTGCAACTGCCGCTCTACCTGGGGCTGATCGCGGCACAAGGCGTCTATGTGTTCCATTTCTGGATCGAACTGGTGCACCTGCTGGAGGCGGCCTTTGGCAGCCAGACCGCGCTGCAGGCGCTGGTCAGCAGCATCGGCTACCGACCGGATGCCACGATCACGGCGCTCAACGAGACCGTCATCATGCTCGTGGTGCTGGCCCTGATCGACGTCGTCATGATCTCCAACCTGCTGATCATGGTGATCATGGGCGGCTACGACACCTTCGTCAGCCGCATGGACCTGGAGGGCCACGCCGACGAGCCGGAGTGGCTGAGCCACGTCAACGCCTCGGTGCTCAAGGTCAAGCTGGGCACCGCCATCATCGGCATCAGTTCGATCCACCTGCTCAAGACCTTCATCAACGCCGCCAACTACGACGAAAAGGTGCTGATCGCGCAAACCGCCATCCACATCACCTTCCTGCTGTCGGCCATCGCCATCGCCTACACCGACCGGCTGATGAACCGCACACTGAACGAAGCGCACTGATTTTCAACAACCGAGGTCCATATCATCATGACTACCATCCGCCAGGACGACCTGATCGAATCCGTCGCCGCCGCCCTGCAGTACATCAGCTATTACCATCCGGCCGACTACATCGCCCACCTGGCCAGCGCCTACCAGCGCGAACAGAGCGCCGCGGCCAAGGACGCGATCGCGCAGATCCTGACCAACAGCAAGATGAGCGCGACCGGGCACCGCC
>CAIMBE010000178.1 GCA_903839085.1 uncultured beta proteobacterium
CAGAAGAAGGGCGATGGCGGCGCTGGCGGCAAGAAACTGATCATCGGGGAGTTCACGGTGCGCGACGCCAGGGTGCAGGCCAGCGCCGCCTTCATGCTGGGCAAGACCGTCTCGCTGCCCCTGCCCGACATCACGCTGCGCGAGCTCGGCCAGGCCCGCGGCGGCATGGCGCCCGGCGAGATGGGCCAGGAAATCGCGCAGGCGCTCAGGCACCGGCTGGCGTCGGCGATCAGCTTTGACGGCCTGGCCAAATCGGCAACGCAGACGCTCGAGGGCGTGGGCAACGCGGTCAAGGGACTGTTCGGCAAATAGGCGACAGTTCTCCAGGCCCCGGACCCGGTGGAACATAATCGACACGGGACGCCCAAGAACAATGACCAGGCGGGCGCGTCCGGCGGAGGCATCCATGAATTTCTATTCGCGTCTGAGGCACTCGCTCAAGGCACGGCTGACACTCTTCACGCTGACCCTGTTTGTGGTCAGCATCTGGGCGCTGGCGAGCTACGCCGGTCAAAGCCTGCATCTGGACATCGAGCGCCTGCTGGGCGAGCAGCAGTTCTCAACCGCCACCCTGGTCGCCCAGGAGATCAATGACGAGCTGACCGACCGCCTGGGCGCGCTGGAGGCGGTCGCCGCCCGAATCACGTTCGAGGCTCTGAACGATCCGGCGGCCTTGCAGACCAGCCTGGCTGCGCGCCCGGTGTTTCAGGCCCTGTTCAGTGGCGGCTCCTTCGTCACCGGCCTCGACGGCGTGGCAAGGGCCTCGGTGCCACCCTCGGCAGGGCGTGGCGGGCGCGCCTATGCGCAGCTCGACTGCATCGACGCCGCGCTCAGGCAGGGCAAGGCAACGGTCGGTCGGCCGTTCATGGACCCGGCCTTGTCGGCCCCGGCCGTGCCCATGGCGGCGCCGATCCGCGATGAGCGGGGCCAGGTCATCGGCGCCGTGGCAGGGCTGATCGATCTGGGCAAGCCCAACCTGCTGGACAAGATCATGCGGGGCAGCCACGGCAAGGACGGCAGCTACCGGCTGGTCGCGCCGCAGTGGCGACTGGTCGTTGCCTCCTCCGACAAGCGCCGCGTCATGGAGACACTGCCGGCTGCGGGCATCAATCCGGAACTGGACCGCTTCATCGCCGGCTACGAAGGCAGCGCCGTCATCGTCAGCACCGCGGGTGTTGAAGAACTGAGTTCGGTCAAGCTCATTCCCGCAGCGCACTGGTATGTTGAGATCGCCATGCCGGGCAATCTTGCCTTTTCTCCGGCCCACGACATGCTCAAACGCGTTCTGCTGGTGGCAGTCTCGCTGACCCTGCTGCTGGGCACTCTGATCTGGTGGATGATCAGCCGCCAGCTCGCGCCGCTGCAATCGACCGCCAGCCTGCTGAGCCTGTTGTCCGACCGGGAGCAGCCACTGCAGGCCTTGCCCACGACAGTGCAGGACGAAGTCGGTCTCTTGATCACGGGTTTCAATCGCCTGCTGGCTGATCTGGCGCAGCGCCAGAGCGATCTGAAGGAGAGCGAGGACCGCTTTCGCACCCTGACCGAGTGGGCGCCCGAGCCGCTCGCCGTGCATGACGGCGACAGGTTCATCTACGTCAATCCGGCGGCGGTCAGGATGTTTGGCGCGGCGTCGGCGCAGGACCTGGTGGGCCAGCCCATTCTTGACCGGATTCATCCCGACTCCCGGGACCTCGTGCGCGAGCGCCTGCGTGTCAGCGTCGAGCAGGTCGACCACCTGCCGATGAACGAGCAAAAACTCCTCAGGTTGGACGGCAGCACGATTGATGCCGAAGTCCAGCGGATGCAGATTACCTACGATGGCGCCAGGGCTCTTCAAGTCTCGTTTCACGACGTCACCGAGCGGGTGCGGATTGCGGCGCAGGTCGCCGCCAGCCGGGCCAGGATGCTGGCCATCTTCGATGCCGCGCTGGATGCGGTGATCGGCATGGACTCTGCAGGCCGCATCACCGAATGGAACGGCCAGGCAGAGGCCATTTTTGGCTGGCGCGCGGATGAGGTCATGGGCCGGATGCTGCATGACACCATTGCGCCGCCCCAGCACCGCGCGGCGCACCAGCAGGGCTTGGTCCGGTATATCGCCACGGGACAGAGCAAACTGCTCAATCGGCGCATCGAAATTGGCGCGCTGCACCGAAACGGCACAGAATTCCCGGTGGAACTCTCGATCCTGCCTCTGAAGGACGACGGCGGCTACCACTTCACTGCCTTCATTGCCGACATCAGCGAGCGCAAACGGGCCGAAGAGGAACGGCGCATATACCAGACCGAGCTGGAAATGCAAAACGAGAACCTGCGCCAGGCGCAGCTCGCACTCGACGTCCAGCGCGCGCGCTACTTTGACCTCTACGACCTGGCGCCCATCGGCTATTTGAGCGTCAGCGCGGAGGGCCTGATTCTGGAGGTCAACCTGAGCGCGGCCAGGCTGCTCGGCCAGGAGCGCCAAGATCTGGTGCAGCAACCCTTGAGCGCCTTCGTTTCCCGCAGCAATCAGGACACTTACTATCTGCTGCGCCGACAGCTTCTGGACACGCGCGAAACCCAGACTTGCGAACTGGAAATGAAGCAAAGGGACGGCCAGCCCTTCTGGGTCAGGCTGGCAGTCAGTCTGACACGCAACGTCGACGACGCCGTCGAGCTTCGCATCGTCATCAACGACATCAGCGAGCGCAAACGGGCCGAAGAGGAACTGCGCATCGCCGCCATCGCCTTCGATTCGCAGTTGGGCATGACCATCACCAATGCGCAGAATGTGATCCTGCGGGTCAACAAGGCCTTCACCGAGATCACCGGCTACACCGCCGAAGAGGCGATTGGCCAGACGCCAAGCCTGCTCGGTTCGGGTCGGCATGACCCGGCCTTTTATGCCGCCATGTGGGACAGCATCAAGCGCACCGGCGGATGGCAGGGCGAGGTCTGGGACCGACGCAAGAACGGCACGGTCTATCCGCAACTGCTCACCATCAGCAGCGTCAGGAACGAGGCCGGCGTGCTGACGCACTACGTCGGCACCTTCAGCGACGGCAGCTCGGCCAAGGCGGCAGAGGAGCAGATCGAGGCCCTGGCGTTCTCCGACCTGCTGACCGGGCTGCCGAATCGCCGGATGCTGATCGTTCAGTTGCAACGGGCCATGATTGCCGGGGAGCGCGAGAGGCGCCAGGGCGCGCTGCTGCTGGTCGATCTGGACAACTTCAGGAACCTCAACGACGCCCTCGGGCACGAGCAGGGCGACCTGCTGCTGCAGCAGTTCGCCGCGCGCCTGAGCACCAGCGTCAGAGAGGGCGAAACCGTGGCCCGCCTGGGCGGCGACGAATTCGTCGTGCTGCTGGAGCAGCTCGACCAGAGCCCGCTGGAGGCGGCCATGCACGCCGAAACCGCAGCCAACAAGATTCTTGCCGCGCTCAGGCAGCCCTATCAGGTCGAGGGCGCCGAGATTTCCTGCAGCGCCAGCATCGGCATCGCCCTCTTCGGCGAAAGGCACGAGGACACGGTCGAGCCCCTGAAGCGGGCCGAACTGGCGATGTACGAGGCCAAGGCGCACGGGCGCAACACGCTGCGCTTCTTTGACCCCCGGATGCAGGCGGTGGTGAGCGAGCGTGTCACCATGGAGGCCGGACTGCGCGAGGCCATCGAGAAGAATCATTTCATGCTGCACTACCAGGCGCAGGTGACCGAACGGGGCCGGGTCATCGGCGCCGAGGCGCTGCTGCGCTGGAACGATCCCAGGCAAGGCATGGTGTCTCCCGCCGAGTTCGTCCCGCTGGCGGAGGAGACCGGCCTGATCCTGCCGATCGGCAACTGGGTCCTGGAGAGCGCCTGCAGACAACTGGCGCTGTGGGCCAAAGAGCCCGCGCTGGCGCAGCTGACGCTGGCGGTGAACGTCAGCGCCAAGCAGTTTCACCAGCGCGACTTTGCCGATCAGGTGCTCAGCACCCTGCATCGCACGGGCGCCAAAGCGGATCGGCTCAAGCTCGAAATGACCGAAAGTTTGCTGGTGACCAACGTCGAGGACGTGATCGCCAAGATGAATGCGCTCAAAGACCGAGGCGTGACTTTCTCGCTCGACGATTTCGGCACCGGCTATTCATCCCTCACCTACCTCAAGCGCTTGCCGCTCGATCAGCTCAAGATCGACCAGGGCTTTGTGCGCGATATTCTGAGCGATGCCAACGACGCGGCCATCGCCAGGATGGTCGTCGCCCTGGCTGAGAGCATGGGGCTGTCGGTGATCGCCGAGGGCGTGGAGACCGAGGCCCAGCGCGACTTCCTCAGCACCCTGGGCTGCCACCATTACCAGGGCTATCTGTTCAGCCGGCCGGTTCCGATCCAGGCGTTTGAGGCCCTGGCAACGCGCGCTTGACGCATTCGGGTCCGGCGCGCAGCGGCGCATGGGACAGACCGGGCCGGTGATATAGTGTGCGGCCATCGTCAACAGCGAGCCCGGCGTTCAAGCAGCATGAACATTCCCACCTTTTACGGGCGCTCGCTCAAGACCAGAGTGACCCTCGTCACCCTGGTCATTTTTTTGGTCGGCCTGTGGTCGCTGGCGTTTTACGCCAGTCGTGTCCTGCGCGCCAACATGGAGGATCAGCTCAGCCAGCAGCAGAGATCGGCCGCGTCGCTGGCGGCGGATGAACTCGACGACGAGCTGCGCTCAAGGATCAAGGCGCTCGAGACCGTGGCCGCGGGCATGGCCGCTTCCCTGCCGGGCAATGCCAGCGCCCTGCAGAACCGCCTCGAACAAATGCCGCTGCTTCAAATGATGTTCAACGGCGGCGCCTACGTCACGCTGCCCGACGGCAAGGCCGTCGCCTCGGTGCCGCTGTCGGCCGGGCGCATCGGCCTGAACTACCTCGATCAGGATCATGTCGCGGCGGCACTCCGGGAGGGTCGCCCCAGGGTTGGCCAGGTGCGCCTCGGAACGGCGCTGAAGGCGCCGGTGTTCGGCATCGCGGTGCCGCTGCGCGCGGCGCAGGGCACGGTGGTCGGCGCCCTGGTGGGCGTGATCAATCTGAGCCAGGCCAGCTTTCTGGACCACCTGATCAGCACTTCCTATGGCAGGACCGGCGGCTACCTGCTGGTTGCGCCCACGCAGCGCCTGATCATCACCGCCTCGGAGCGCCAGCGCGTCATGGAATCCCTGCCGGCGCCCGGCGTCAACCCCGCGATCGACCGCTACCTGCAGGGCTATGAGGGAAGCTCCGTGCTGGTCAATCCGATGGGTGTGCCGGTGCTGGTGACGGCCAAAGGCATTCCCGCGGCCGGTTGGTACCTGGTTGTTAGCTTGCCGATAGAGGAAGCCCTTGCGCCGATCCAGTCAACCCGCATGCAAATGCTGCGGGCCACCCTGTTGCTCACTCTGATCGCCGGCGGGCTGATCTGGTGGCTGCTGGCGCGCGAGCTCAAGCCGCTCCTGGCGACCAGCCGAGCGCTGGCCGCCTTTGCCGAGGCTGACAGCGGCCGGGCGCTGCAGCCCTTGCCGGTCACCCGGCACGATGAGATCGGGCTTCTGGTCGGGAGCTTCAACCGCCTGCTGCTCGAACTGGCGCGGCGCGGCGAACTGATCGGCCGGCACCAGGCCGAGTTGGAGGCGCAGAACGAGGAACTGCGGCAGGACCGGCAGAAACTGGGCGCCATTTTCGATGCTGCCGGATCAGGCATTGCCATCACCGGCGCCGACGGCCGCTTCATCGAAATGAACAAGTGGTGGACCGACCGGCTTGGCTACGCGCCAGAGGAAATCGGCAAGCTCACGGCGCAGGACATCACGCATCCGGACGATCGCCAGGCGAGCCGGGAGTGGATCGGAAAACTCATGGCAGGCGAAGTGGACAGCTATCAGATCGAAAAACGCTTTGTCACAAAGAATGCCTCTTCTTTCTGGGCTCATTTGTCGGCGTCCGCCATCAAGGAGGAGAACGGTCGCACGTCGCGAATCGTTGGCGTGGTCACCGACATCAGCGAGCGCCGGCGCAGCGAAGAAGAGATCCGCCAGTTGTCCGAAGCGATCCGCCAGACCACGGAGAGCATCGTCATCACCGACCGGGCGGCCCGGATTGAATACGTCAACGACGCCTACCTGAAGAACACCGGCTACAGCCGCGAGGAACTGCTGGGGCGCAACTCGCGCCTGCTGCAATCGGGCAAGACGCCCAAGGCGACCTACGACGCACTGTGGCAGGCGTTGCGCGAGGGCCGGTCATGGAGCGGGGAGTTTTATAACCGGCGCAAGGACGGCAGCGAATTTGTCGAGCTGGCCCATATTTCACCGGTGCGCGACGCCGCTGGGAAGATCGGCCGCTACGTGGCGGCCAAGCGCGACATCACGCAGGCCAAGCGGATCGAGGCCGAGCTGCTGCAGGCCAAGATGCAGGCCGAGGCCGCCAACAGCGCCAAGAGCCAGTTCCTGGCCGCCATGAGCCACGAGGTGCGCACGCCCATGAACGGCATCCTGGGCATGGCGCAGGTGCTGCTGGCGCCCGGCATCAAGGAGGCCGAGCGGCTTGACTACGCGCGCACCATCCTGGCCTCGGGTCAGACCCTGCTGCGCCTGCTCAACGACCTGCTGGACCTGGCCCGGATCGAGTCGGGCAAGCTCGAACTCGAGGCCAACGAGATGCTCCCCGAGCAGATCATGGGGCAGACCCGCTCGCTGTTTGCGCAGAGCGCGCGGGCCAAGGGCCTGGGCATCGAGTCCGACTGGAGCGGCCCGCTGGCGCGCTACCTGGGCGACGCGCACCGGCTCGAGCAGATGCTCGCCAACCTGGTGGGCAACGCCATCAAGTTCACCCACCAGGGCACCATCCGCATCGAGGCGCGCGAAATCAGCTGCGACGCAGACAGCGCAACGCTCGAGTTTGCCGTCTCTGACAGCGGCATCGGCATCGCGCAGGACAAGCTCGCGCTGCTGTTTGAGGCCTTCTCCCAGGTCGACGGCTCGACCACGCGCCGCTACGGCGGCACCGGGCTGGGCCTGTCGATTGTGCGCACGCTGGCGCGCCTGATGGGCGGCGAGGTGGGCGTGCAAAGCGAGCCCGGCGTGGGCTCGCGCTTCTGGTTTCGCATCCGCGCCCAGCGCCTGGCCGCCAGCCCTGAGCAGGCTGAGGTGAGCGGCGCCCAGGGCGCGCTGCCCGACACGCCAGGCTTGATCGGGTCGGCGCGCGTGCTGCTGGTAGAGGACAACCCGGACCACCGGCGCCTGAGCCGGCTGCTGCTCGAGCGTCTGGGCGCGCATGTCACGCTGGCCAATGACGGGCAGCAGGGGCTCGATGCCATCGTGCAGGGCGAGAGCGCGCCCATCGTTCTGATGGACCTGCACCTGCCTGTGCTCGACGGCTACGCCGCCACCCAGGCCATACGCCAGTGGGAGCGCACCAGCGGGCAGGGCCGGCGCGCCATCATCGCGCTGACCGCCGACGCCTACGAGGAGGACCGCCTGCGCTGCCTGCAGGCGGGCATGGACGAGGTGCTGACCAAGCCGGTGTCCTTTGAGAGCCTGCGCCAGGTGCTCGTGCGCTGGCTGCCCGCCGCGCCCGCGCCCGCCAGCCCCAGTGGGCCCGCCTGGCGAACGCCCGATGGGGCGCACTTGCGCGCCCTGCTGGGCGAGATCGAGCCGCTGCTGGCCAACAACCAGTTCGACGCCATTGCCCGCATGCGCGAGTTGCAGGAGGCTGTGGCGGACACCGAACTGGCAGACGCGGTCGAGCAGGCCGTCAAAGCCCTGCAGGAATTCAAGTTTGATGTCGCGCTCTCGCAGCTGCAGAAGATTCCAGGCCACCCTGCCTGGCAAAAGGCCTAACAGAAGGCAATCAGGGGCCTACTTCTCCCGTTAGGAACCGGGGCCGCAGGGCCACACTGCAGTCAAGTCATCCCATGTCGCTTTGCGCCGGGACCAGACCGCCGGGGATCTTGACATGAACTTCAGCAGTTTTCAGCCGAGGAACTCACTCAAGACGCGGGTGACCCTCTTCACGCTTCTTGTTTTCGTTCTCAGCATCTGGACGATGACATTTTTTGCCAGCCGCATGCTGCAGGGCGATCTGCAGCACCTGCTGGGCGAGCAGCAGTTCTCCACCGTTTCCATGATCGCCCAGAATGTCAACGATCGACTGGCTGATCGTCTGCGCGCCGTGGAATCCATTGCCGCCCAGTTCGATGCGAACCTGCTTAACCATACGACAGAGGCGCAGACGCGGCTCGAAGAACGCCCGATCCTTTCCATCATGTTCAACGCCGGCGTCTACATCACCGGGATCGATGGCACGGCCATTGCCTCACTCCCGCTCTCGTACGGGCGGACCGGCGTCAATTATCTGGAGCGCGACTACATCGTCGCCGCGCTCAAGGAGGGCCGCTCCTCGATCGGCCGGCCGGTGATCGGCAAGCAGCTGAAGTCTGCGCTGATCGTGGTAGCGGCGCCGATCCGCGATCGGCAGGGCAAGGTCATCGGCGCGCTGGCCGGGGTGACCGACCTGGGCCAGCCCAATTTTCTGGACCAGATCACCCGCAACCACTACGGCGAGAGCGGCGGCTACCTGCTCAACGCGCCCAAGGAGCGGCTCATCATCACCGCCACCGACAAGAGCCGCATCATGCAGCCGCTGCCCCCCGCGGGCGTGAACCGGATGCTGGACCGCTACATCGAAGGCTATGAGGGCTATGGTGTTTCGGTCAATTCCCGGGGCGTGGAAGAGCTCACCTCGGCCAAGGGCATCCCGGTGGCGGGCTGGTTCATGGGCATCGTCATGCCCGCCGCCGATGCCTTTGCACCGATTTACGAGATGCAACGGCGCATGCTGCTGGCCTCGCTGAGCCTGACCCTGCTGGCCGGCTTGCTGACCTGGTGGATGCTCAAACGCCAGTTCGACCCGCTGACGGCCACCGCCGATGCCATGGTTGCCCTGTCCATCAAGAACCAGATTCCGCAGCCCCTGGCGGTCTCAAGTCAGGACGAAATCGGCCGCTTGACCGGGGGCTTCAATCGCCTGGTCGAGACCTGGATCCAGCGCGAAGGGGCGCTGCGCAAGAGCGAACAAAACCTGGCCATCACGCTGAACTCGATCGGCGACGCGGTCATCGCCACCGACCCGCAAGGCCGCGTCACCAGCATGAATCCGGCCGCCGAACGCCTGTGCGGCTGGCCGCTGGCCGAGGCCGCCGGGCGCCCGCTGTCGGAGGTCTTCTTCATCGTCAACGCCAGCACGCGCCAGGCGGTGGCCGACCCGGTGCAATTGGTGATCGCGCACGGGCGCGTGGTTGAACTGGCCAACCACACGCTGCTGCTGGCGCGCAACGGCTGGGAGCACCAGATTGCCGACAGCGCGGCGCCGATCCGCAACGCCCGCGGCGACATCGTCGGCGTGGTGCTGGTGTTCAGCGATGTCACTGAAAAATACGCGGCGCAGCAGGCGCTCGACAAATTCTTCGAGCAGCCCGTGAATCTGAACCTGATCGCCGGCCTTGACGGTTCGATACGGCGGGTGAACCCGGGCTGGAAAGTCATGCTGGGCTACGACAGGTCCGAGCTCGAGGGCAGCAGTTTCATGGCCCTGGTTCATCCCGACGATCAGGCGTCGACGCTCGCCGAGATGGGGCGGCTGGCCCAGGGCATGCGCACTTTTCATTTCGAGAACCGGTACCGCCACCGAAGCGGCGAGTACCGGCAGCTGGCCTGGTCCGCCAGCGTCTCGAGCGCCGATCAGCTGATCTACGCAGTGGCCAGCGACATCACGGAGCGCAAGCGGGCCGATGCCAAGCTCCAGCTCGCCGCCAGCGTCTTCGAGCATGCGCGCGAGGGCATCATGATCACCGAGCCGGACGGCACCATCATCGATGTCAACGAGACCTTCACGCGCATCACCGGCTATACGCGCGAGGACGCGCTCGGGCAAAACCCGCGCATCCTGAGTTCGGGCCGGCATGACGCGGCGTATTTCGCGGCGATGTGGCGCGGCCTGCTCGAGCTCGGCTACTGGTATGGCGAGATCTGGAACCGGCGCAAGGACGGCGAGATATTCGCCGAGATGCAGGCCATCAGCGCGGTGCGCGACGACGCCGGCACGGTGCAGCACTATGTCTCCCTGTTCTCGGACATCACTGCGATCAAGGAGCACCAGAGCCAGCTCGAGCACATTGCCCACTTCGATGCGCTGACCAATCTGCCCAACCGCGTGCTGCTGGCCGACCGGCTGCAGCAGGCGATGGCGCAGGCGCAGCGGCGCGGCCAGCAGCTGGCCGTGGTCTACATCGATCTCGACGGCTTCAAGGCGATCAACGACGGGCACGGCCACGAGGCGGGAGACCAGGTGCTGGTGACGCTGGCCAGGCGCATGAAGCAGGTCCTGCGCGAGGGCGACAGCCTGGCGCGCATCGGCGGCGACGAGTTTGTGGCGGTGCTGATCGACCTCGAGGACATGGCCGCCAGCCTGCCCATGCTCGGCCGCCTGCTGGCCGCCAGCGCCCAGCCGGTTCAGGTCGGCGAACTCAGCGTCCAGGTGTCGGGCAGCCTGGGCGTCACCTTCTATCCGCAGGCGCAGGAGATCGACGCCGATCAGCTGCTGCGCCAGGCAGACCAGGCCATGTACCAGGCCAAGGTAGCCGGCAAGAACCGCTTTCACCTCTTCGATGCGGCGCGCGACAGCAGCCTGCGCGGCCATCATGAAAGCGTGGAGCGCATCCGCCAGGCGCTTGAGCAGCGCGAGTTCGTCCTGCATTACCAGCCCAAGGTCAACATGCGAAGCGGGTACATCATCGGCGCCGAGGCGCTGATCCGCTGGCAGCATCCCGAGAAGGGTCTGCTGGCGCCGTCGGTCTTCCTGCCGGTGATCGAGGACCACCCGCTGGCGGTCGCGATTGGCGAGTGGGTGATCGACAGCGCGCTGGCCCAGGTGGCGCGCTGGCACGCGGCGGGCCTGGACCTGTGCGTCAGCGTCAACGTCGGCGCGCGCCAGTTGCAGCAGGTCGATTTTGTCGAGCGCCTGCGCATGATCCTGGCGACGCATCCGCAGGTGCGAGTGGATCGCTTTGAAATCGAAGTGCTGGAGACCAGCGCGCTGGAGGACATCGCGCAGGTCTCGCAGGTGATCGAGGCCTGCGCGCAGTTCGGCGTCATGTTCGCGCTGGACGACTTCGGCACCGGCTATTCGTCGCTGACCTACCTCAAGCGCCTGCGCGTGGCGCTGCTCAAGATCGACCGCAGCTTTGTCATCGACATGCTTGACGACCCCGAGGACATGGCCATCCTCGAAGGCGTGATCGGGCTGGCCGCCGCCTTCAAGCGCCAGGTCCTGGCCGAGGGCGTGGAGACCGTGGCGCACGGCAGCTTGCTGCTGCAACTGGGCTGTGAACTGGCGCAGGGCTTCGGCATTGCCCGCCCGATGCCCGCCCACGAGATGCCGGCCTGGGCGCTGGCCTGGCGCTCGCCCTTCAACTCAGCGGCTGAGGCCGCCATCCATTGAGAAAATGATCACTAGCGCGCCCGGCGGCTCCACGGGCTCTCGCTGGAAAGGCGCGGGTACTTGGCCCGGTGCGCCTGGGCGATGCTTTGCAGCGACTGCAACACATCGGTAGAAAAACCCTTGCGGGTCCCGTTGCGCGAGTCGTTCAGCAGTTCATTCATGTAGTCGATGAATTCTTCGCGCCCCCAGTGGCGCTTGATTCTCCTGCCAATGTGCCCAAACGCATCGTTGACAGTCCGGTACTCTGCAAGGTCTTCTAACATTGGTCCCCCCTCGATAGCTCTGTCGTCTATTGAGACTCCCGCAAATCATGACGGTCCAGATCGTCATTGCGAAGTCACCCCCCCATCATTGCATACTCACCCCCCCCGTCATTGCGTAGTCACCCCCCGTCATTGCATAGTCACCCCCCCCGTCATTGCGAGCGCAGCGAAGCAATCCATGGCCACGGGGCTGGCGCTGCACCATGGATCGCCACGGCCTGCGGCCTCGCGATGACAAAAGCAATTGCGATGACAAAAGCAATTGCGATGACAAAAGCAATTGCGATGACAAAAGCAATTGCGATGACGAAAGCAAGTGCGATGACAAAAGCAATTGCGATGACGAAAGCAGGTGCGATGACAAAAGCAGGTGTCTTGAATTCTGCAATGATCAATGGTGAATTCAGTCTACCGCGCCGCGGCCTTCTTCGCAAAGTCCCCAGCCAGGCAGTGGGTACTGGCGCGGGGCGCTCAGTATGATGGCGGTGCCGCGCCCTGCTTTGCGGGTCGCCCTGCCCTTTTGAAAGTGCAACGCTTATGGCCCGTGATCCTCGTTTTGACATCCTGTTCGAGCCCGTCAGGATCGGGCCGGTGACGGCCAGGAACCGCTTCTTTCAGGTGCCGCACTGCAATGGCATGGGCCACGCCATGCCGCAGGCGCACGCCGCCATGCGCGAGGTCAAGGCCGAGGGCGGCTGGGCCGTGATCTGCACCGAGGAGTGCGAGATCCATCCGTCGGGCGATGTCTCGCCCTATGTCGAGGCGCGCCTGTGGGACGACCACGATATTCCGGCGCTGCGCCTGATGTGCGACAAGGTGCACGCGCACGGCGCGCTGGCCGGCATCGAGCTCACGCACAACGGCCCCACCGCGTCCAACCTGTATTCGCGCGAGGTGCTGCTGGCGCCCTCGCACCAGCCCAGCAAGTACGGCTACCCGGCGCAGGCGCGCGCGATGGACAAGCGCGACATCGCCGACTACCGGCGCTGGCACCGCAACGCGGCCCTGCGCGCCCGCTCGGCCGGCTTCGACCTGATCTATGTTTACGCCGCGCACGATCTGTCGCTGGCCATGCACTTTCTGCAAAAGCGGCGCAACCAGCGCAGCGACGAGTACGGCGGCTCGCTGGAAAACCGGGTGCGCCTGCTGCGCGAGGTGATCGAGGACACCAAGGACGCGGTGGGCGACAGCTGCGGCGTGGTGCTGCGTTTTGCCACCGAGGAACTGCTCGGCCCGGGCGGCGTCACGCAGACCGAGGCCAGGGAGATCGTGCACATGCTGGCCGATGCGCCCGACCTGTGGGACGTCAACATCGCGGCCTGGTACAACGACTCGGTGCCTTCGCGCTTTGCGCGCGAGGGCGCGCAGGAGCCCTTCATCGACTGGGTCAAGAAGGTCACCACCAAGCCGGTTGTCGGCGTCGGCCGCTTTACCTCGCCCGACACCATGGTCTCGCAGATCCGGCGCGGCGTGCTCGACATGATCGGGGCCGCGCGGCCGTCGATTGCCGACCCCTATCTGCCGCGCAAGATCGAGGAGGGCCGGGTCGACGACATCCGCGAGTGCATCGGCTGCAACATCTGCGTCTCGGGCGACAACACGGTGACGCCGATCCGCTGCACGCAGAACCCGACGATGGGCGAGGAGTGGCGCAAGGGCTGGCATCCCGAGCACATCGCGCCGGGCAAATCGGCCGCAAAAATCCTGATCGTCGGCGCCGGCCCGACCGGCCTGGAGGCGGCGCGGGCGCTCGGTCAGCGCGGCTACGAGGTCCATCTGGCCGAGGGCGGCACCGAACTGGGCGGGCGCGTCAGCCGCGAATCGCGCCTGCCCGGCCTGGCGGAGTGGGCGCGGGTGCGCGACTGGCGCGTCGGGCAGATCAGGACCATGCCCAATGTGCATGTCTATCTGGACAGCCGCCTGGCCGCGCAGGACGTGCTGGCCTTTGGCGCCGAGCATGTGCTGCTGGCGACCGGCTGCCATTGGCGCCGCGACGGCTTTGGCCGCAGCAACGGCATGGGCATCAAGGGCTTCGGGCAGACGGCCATCCTCACGCCCGACGACATCATGGACGGCGTCGTGCCGCTCGGCCCGGTGCTGCTGTTCGACGACGACTACTTCTACTGCGCCAGCACCATCGCCGAGCAGTTGTGCGCGCACAAGCTCGCCGTCTGCTACGTGACGCCGGACGACACCATCGCCTCGTGGAGCAGCAACACGCTGGAGTACCGCCACATCCAGGCGCGCATGCACGCGCTGGGCGTGCGCCAGATTGTCTCAAGCAACATCGTCGAATTCAGGGGCGACCATGCGCTGCTGGAGCACGTCTGGTCGGGCCAGCGTTCGGAGCTGGCGTGCGCGGCGCTCGTGAGCGTCACGGCGCGCCTGCCGCAGGACGCGCTCTACCACGAGCTGCTGGCGCTGCAGGCGCAGTGGCCCGGCGCCGGCATTCGCAGCGTCAGGTGCGCGGGCGACGCGCTGGCACCGGGCCTGATCGCGCACGCGGTGTACGCGGGCCACCGCTATGCGCGCGAGATGGACGAGCCCGACGCCGGCGACGTGCCGTTTCGCCGCCATCTGCACACCAGCTTCACCTGAGGCGGCCTGGGCGCGACGGGCGGCCCGGCGGCGCGCTCAGATGACGCGCCAGATCGAGTCGAAGACCGAGCCCGAGATGAAGAGGTCGTGGCCGCTGGCGACCAGGTGCATGTATTTCTCGTCGGCCGCCATTTTGAGCTGGCGCTCCTCGAACTCAGCCAGGTTCGGATAGCGACCCGACCAGGTGATGCGATTGGGATTGCCGCCGATGGGCATCAGAACCTCGAGCTCGATGCCGGCAGAGGCCTTGAGGTAGGCCGCAACCTGGTGCGCAAAACCAATGGCGCCGACAGTCTTGCCGGGCGCGATGGAGGCGGTGCGTGTAAAGACGATCATCCTGTGTTTCCTTCCCTGAATTGCTTGCTCTGCCCAGACGATGAGTCCGGCGCTCGTCAATGTGCCCGCACTTTGCCGCCGTGACCAGCGTAGATACCCTAACCAGGCACGCCCTCACCGATCTACCGGCCCGTCATTGCACAGACACCCCCCACGTCATTGCATAGTCACCCCCCACGTCATTGCACAGACACCCCCCCCCGTCATTGCACAGACACCCCCCCCGTCATTGCGAGCGAAGCGCGGCAATCCATGGCCACACCGCCGCCACCCCACCATGGATCGCCACGGCCTGCGGCCTCGCGATGACGAAATGGCGCCGAAGGCCTCGCGATGACGAAATAGCGCCTGCGGCCTCGCGATGACGGAGCCGTCATTGCGCAGACCCCCCCCACGTCATTGCGAGCGAAGCGCGGCAATCCATGGCCACACTGCCGCCACCCCACCATGGATCGCCACGGCCTGCGGCCTCGCGATGACGAAATGGCGCCGAAGGCCTCGCGATGACGGAGCCGCCATTGCACAGACAC
>CAIMBE010000179.1 GCA_903839085.1 uncultured beta proteobacterium
GCCGGCGCCGCTGAGCAGCACCGCGTGACCGGCCGCCGTCACGGTGTAGGCGTGGTCGAAATAGGCATTGGCAAACCAGGCGCCGCGCGCCATGAATCGGGCAAAGCCGTCGGTGCCGAACTGACCGCGGTAGGCGTCGAGTTGGCGCTGCGGCACACCGTCGATCACGATCAGCGCGACCAATCTGGGTCGCGGCACGGCGCTGGCTGGCGCACTGCCGGCGGGGTTCGGGGCTGCGCCCAAGAGGCCGCAAAAGACAAAACCCAGAGCCAGCAGCAGGGCGGCGGAAATTTTTTTTAAGAAGGAGTTCATGTGTCGTGAATAAGGGCTTCTTGCGAGGTGGCGGTACTACTGCCCGGCAAGCCAGCCATGCAGGCGCAGCAAGAGCCAGCCCAGCGCAATGCCCAGGCTGTCGGCAAACAGATCAAGCCACTCGGCCGAGCGGGTCGGGGTGAAGGACTGCAGGATTTCGATCAGCGCGCCGTAGGCCAGCAGGCTCAGCATCACGAGCCAGACGCGCCGCGCAAAGGCCTTGCCGCCGAGCCAGCTCAGTACCCCAAAGGCCAGAAGGTGATTGGACTTGTCCCAGCCGGTGGTGACGTAATGCGGCACCGAAGGCGCCAGCGCCAGTGCCAGCACCGCCAGCGCACAAGCGAGAAAGGACCAAATCCAGAGAGATGTTCGCATAAATCGCCGATTATCGTTTCAAGTGAACCTCTGGCGCACCATCCCCTGGCGGATGACGCCGACGCAGGCGAGCCAATACATGTCGGCCCGTTGGCAGGCCGGGCCGCGGGCCGGCCTCAGTAGGAGTAGACGCCGCGTCCGGTCTTGCGGCCCAGGCGGCCGGCGGCGACAAGTTCCTTGAGCAGCGGGCAGGCTCGGTACTTGCTGTCGCCAAACTCGCTCAGGTAGACCTCCATCACCGCCAGGCAGACGTCCAGGCCCACCATGTCGGCCAGCGCCAGCGGGCCGATCGGCTGATTGCAGCCGAGCTTCATGCCGGCGTCGATGTCCTCGGGCGTGGCCAGGCCCTCGGCCAGCACGAAGAAGGCCTCGTTGATCATGGGCACCAGGATGCGGTTGACGACAAAGCCGGGCGAGTTCTTGACCGTGATCGGGGTCTTGCCCAGCGCCCGGGCCATGGCCTGCACGGCGTCGTGCGTGGCGTCGCTGGTCTGCAGGCCGCGAATGATCTCGACCAGCGCCATGAGCGGCACCGGGTTGAAGAAGTGCATGCCGATGAAGCGGTCGGCGCGGCCGGTAACGGCGGCCAGTTTGGTGATGGAGATGGACGAGGTGTTGGAGGCGATGATGACTTCGGGCGCGACGATGGCGTCGATCTGTTTGAGAATCCTGACCTTCAGTTCGTAGTTCTCGGTGGCCGCCTCGATCACCAGTTGGGCCGATTGGAGGTCGTCGTAACGGGTGCTGCCTTTGATGCGGGCCAGCGCGGCGTCGCGATCGGCGGCGCTGATCTTCTCTTTCTTGATCAGGCGTTCAAGACTGCCGGACACGGTGGCAATGCCCTTGGCCACGGCGACGTCTGAAATATCCACCATCACGACATCGATGCCCGACACGGCGCAAAGCTGCGCGATGCCGTTGCCCATGGTGCCGGCACCGATGATGCCCACTGTTTTGATGCTCATGATGAAGACCTCCAGTAAATGAAAATGAATCGAATGGCTCTGGCAGCATCGTAGAACGGCATGGAAGCCGCCGCCTTTGTCCTGCGTCAAGCAACGCTCGCTTAGCGCTGAGTTGGTTTGCGCCGCTCGCACACCAACCCTGCTTGCAGGATCAGGCTGGTGGGGCGCTCAGCGCAGCGGCATCAAGGGGGAGGCCGAAGGCCGGAGGACAGCCGCGGAGCTGAGTGCCCCGCCAGCCTGATCCGCCCGGCATGTGAATCTAGGCCGGCAGGGGCATGCTGTGCCACCACAAGCGGCATTCACGGCACAATTCTCCGCTGAAGAACGCCTGCAGCACGCCGTCGAGCACCATGCGCGGCAGCGGGTCGCCGCTCTTTCGGGCAATCAGGTTGGTGCCGGTCGATGCCGCCCAGATCTGGAACAGTTCCTCTGAGGCGACCTGGTAAGTCACACGCCAATGCGCAATGCCGGCCCCGGGTGTCGAGGACAGAACTTCAAAGGTCAGTTCGATGTCGTCCTGCAGCTTGATGCGCTGCCAGTAAGCGGCGAGTTGCGCGTGGCCGCGCTGGCTGGCGAACGGGGTGTTGTGGTAGACGCCGTCTTCGGTGAAGAGGGCGCAGAAGGCGTCAGCGTCCTTGCTCTCCCAGGCCGCCTTGTAGGCCTGCATGAATAGCTCGATGTTCATTGGAGTCCCTCCTTATCGGGGCCTGATGTGGGCGCGGCCCATTTGCCACAGCAGGAAACTGTAGATGTCGGCTGTCTCGGCGTAGCGTTGCGCCGCGGTGCTTCCCATGCCGTGACCGGCCTGCAGATCAAGCCGGAGCAGCACCGGTTTGCCGCTGCTCGATGCTGCCTGCAGACGCGCCGCGGCTTTCGCGCTTTCCCAGACGTCAACGCGCGGGTCGTTCATGCCATGCACCAGCAGGACCGCCGGGTAGGCGGTGCCGTCTTTGACGTTGTGATAAGTGCTCATTTCCAGCAGCGCTGCAAATTCTGCCGGGTCCTTGATGCTGCCGAACTCGGACACGTTGGTGATGCCGTTGGCGCTTTCTTCCGAGCGGATGGTGTCCATCATGCCGACGCTGAAGATGGCGGCGGCGAACAGTTCGGGTGCCGCTGTCACGCTGCGTCCGACAAAGATGCCACCGGCGCTGCCGCCGATCACGCCCAGGGTGGCAGGCGAAGCGTAGCCCTGAGCGATCAGGTACTGGGCGCAGGCGATGCCGTCTTTCCAGGTGTTGGGCTTGGTGGTTTTGAAGCCGGCCTTGTACCAGTCGTTGCCGTAGACGCCGCTGCCGCGCACATTGGCATAGGCCAGCACGCCGCCCTGCTCGAGCCAGAGCATGGCCGACGGCGAGAAGTGCGCTGTTTCCGAGAAGCCGTAGGCGCCATAGCCTTCGATCAGCGTGGGGTTGCTGCCGTCGAGCTTGATGCCTTTCCTGTGCAGCACGGTCATGGGAATCAGCGTGCCGTCATGACTTGGCGCCTTGAGTTCGACGATGTCGATGTCGGTCGGCGCCGCCATCACGGAGAGCGCGCGCAGGCCGGCATCGACCGAATTGTTTCCGTCAAAGACAAACGTCTTCGGCAACTGGGTCCAGCCGCTCAGGCTGTACAGGATGTCCTTGTAGGCGTGCGCCGGGTCATCGTGAATGCTGGCGGCGCCGGCAAACGGCATCGCAAGGGCCTGGCCTGTCACGTCACCCGGGGCGTAGCGGCGCACGCCGATGGCGGTGCCCTCGCGAATGCTGGCCATCAGGTCATCACGGTTCAGCGAGAAGTCTTCCAGCACGGCGTTCTCGGGTGGCGTGGCCACGACGCGCGCCAGCGCGAGCTGCGGCTGCTTCAGATCGATCTTGAGGACATGCTGGCGGGGTGCGTTGGTGTAGGTCATCAGATAGAGATCGTCTGCCCTGAGCGCGAGCCCGGTGATTTTGTCGGCGTAGTCGGCGATCTTTTTCCAGCCGACGCGCGGCTTGCCGAGATCGGCGGCCCTGGCGACAAACAGCAGGCCCTCGGGCAGGGTGGTGTCCGAGGTGCGGGCCAGCATCCACTGGCTGTCGGGGCTGAAGATGAGGCTGCCGACGTCGAGCCGTGCCAGGCCCAGTTCTCTTGTGACGGTGGGCCCGAACACCGGCACCGCGCTTGACGCGGGATGGCCGACCTTGAGCCACATGACGCGGCTGTCGAGGTAGGTTTCAAACTCGGGCTGGCCCCGCTTCAAGGGCTTGAGCTGGTTGTAGGTGAAAGACTTGCTGTCGGGCAGCCACGACACCAGGGCCTCATGCACGCGCGGGATCGGTGCGCCCACGCTCTTGCCGGTGCTGCTGTCGAGGATGTGCAGGGAGGCGTCCTCGGAGCCCGCAGCCGACATGCCGTAGGCGACATGCCTGCCGTCCCAGGAAGGTACAAAGTAGTTGACGGCGTGTGGCACGCCGGTGCGTCGGGCTTCTTTCTCGGGGTCCACCAGGACTTTTTCGGCGCCGGCCAGACCGATGCGCATCATGAGCTTGTACTGCTTGTGCCCCTGAGGGCGCTTGAGGTAATAGACGCGGTCGCCCGGCATGCGAACCACACTGCCGATGCTGTCGCCGGCAGCCGCGGACAGCGCCTCGATGCGCTTGAACAGTTGATCGCGAAGGTCGATGCGGTCCAGGGTCTGGCGCGTGGCATCGCCCTGCGCCCGCATCCAGGATTGCACTTGCGGATCCCTGATGTTTTCCAGGTAGCGATAAGGGTCGTGCACCGTCACGCCGTGCAGCACCTGGACCACATCACGCACTGGCGCGACCGGCAGGACTGGCTCTGCGGCGATGGTAGTCGTGGCTGCAGAACTGGCGATCCACAGGCTCAGACTCAACATGCGGGTGACGCTGACAACATGAGGCATGACAATGTTCCGGTCGAAGGATTCACAAGCGCCTGATTCTAGGGATCTTTGCGAAATGGTCGAAGTCGGCATGGCGGGGAAGGACCAGGCCGGTGGGGAAGGACCAGGCCGGTGGCGCACTCAGCTCCGCGGCTGTCCCCCGCCCTTTGGGCTCCTCCTTTATGCCGCTGCGCTGAGCGCCCCACCAACCTGATCCTTCGAGCAGGGTTGGTATGCGAGCACCGCAAACGAGAGACTCTTGTTGCCGACGGCGCTGCGGTGGGTGGCGCAGCGTGGACTTGGGGTTTTGCCAAATCAAGGAGGAGCCCGAAGGGCGGGGGACATTCGCGGAGGCACTCACCGCAGTGCCGTCGGACCCCCCTCACAGTTGGCCAAGCAATTCCCGACTCTCGCAAGCGTTGCCACGGCTGGCTTGCTGTTAACCTTGCCGCATGTCCCAAAGCCACGTCAGCCTGTTGTTTGGCCAGCGCCAGTTCATGCGTTTCTGGCTGGCCCGGCTTGCCGGCGTCATGGCCAA
>CAIMBE010000180.1 GCA_903839085.1 uncultured beta proteobacterium
CCGCCCAAGCCCTCGAGCAGGGCCAGGTTGAGGGCGGAGAGTCCACCCATCAGCGTCCATGCCAAGAGTACTGTCGATCCCAGCATCAGTTCCAGCAGCCCAATATCTGCCTTGGCGATGGTGTAGTCGGCTGCCTTTTGGTGCTGCTGCAGGGAAATCGTCGCCGAAAATGCTGGCGGCACCTGGCTGCGGTGCTGCCTCACATTCCGGATTTGACGGAGGGTCAGCCAGATCTTCAACAGGGTGCCCGCGATCAGGGCCACTGCGAAGGCCGTGGTCAGGATCCAGGCAGGGGGAAAATTCAAAAGGGAATCGGGCATGGCAGGCAAGTTTAGGTCATCGGCGACAATTCCGACCATGATGACCCAGAACACCCTTCTACCCAAGCTAATGCTTGACAGATCCGACAAGAATCTGATTTGGCTGGATTGCGAAATGACCGGTCTCGAACCGGAGATTGACCGGATCATCGAGATCGCAGTGATTGTCACGGGATCCAACCTGGAATGCCGTACCGAAGGCCCGGTGCTGACCATCCATCAAAGCGGCGAACAACTCGACAGGATGGATGCCTGGAACAAGGGAACGCACGGCAAGAGCGGGTTGATCGACAAGGTCAGGGCGTCAAGCCTGAGTGAGCAGGAGGCCGAATCGCAGCTGATCTCCTTTTTGAGCCAGTATGTGCCCAAAGGCAGTTCTCCGATGTGCGGCAACAGCATCGGGCAGGATCGGCGCTTTCTGGTCAAATACATGCCCAGGCTGGAAGCATTTTTCCACTACCGCAATCTGGATGTAAGCACGCTCAAGGAATTGGCGAAGCGCTGGCGCCCCGATGTCCATACGTCATTCAGGAAACAGCAGCGCCATACTGCCTTGGCCGATGTGCATGAGTCGATCGACGAACTGGAGCACTACCGGGAGCACTTCCTCAAACTAGGGAATTAGGTAGAAACCCGAATTTGTGTGACAATGGCAGGCTGTGCTGAAAAAGTGGCACATATTTGTACATCTCCCTTCATTCACTGGGTCGAACGCAAGATCGCGCTGGCGAACTTGCAGGAAATGGCCCCTGGCGTTAACTGACTCCTATTGAGTTGGCACCGGTTCCGTTTGATGGTTGATGTTTTTTAACCATTGACGGAGCGGTTGCATATCTGCAACGCTCGCGTGTGAGTAAATCCATGACTGACGCTATTCAAGCGACGGGCGATGCTTCGCTTGTCGGCAATTTTTCCAATGAGACCGCGGCGATGCCGGGCATTCAGAGCCAGGCCACCCAGCCGGTGGCTGAGGTCCCGAATGGTTTCTTGACTTTTGGGCTGGCCCCTGAACTGATGCGGGCGGTGATCGACTTGGGTTTTACCCAACCCACCACGGTGCAGCAGAAGACCATTCCCCTGGCGATGCAGGGCCACGGTGCCGCCGATCAGGCGGCACGCTTTACCGACCTGATGGTTTCGAGCCAGACCGGCAGCGGCAAAACAGCCGCATTCCTGTTGCCGGTCCTGCATACGTTGCTGACCGATCAGGTCAGGGCCGAGGAAAAGGAGCGCGCCGATTTTGAGCGAGCCGTTGCTGAAGCAGTGGCAAGAGGTGACGCACCGCCCAAGCGCGCCAAGCGCAAAGACCCGACCAATCCGCGCAATTTCTCGGCCGCTGTGCCGGGCGCATTGATTGTCTGCCCAACGCGTGAACTGGCTCAACAGGTGGCGCACGATGCCATTGATCTGGTGCAGCACTGCCGAGGCTTGCGCATCGCCAATGTTGTCGGCGGCATGCCCTATCAACTGCAGATTGCCAAGTTGCAAAATGCCAATCTCGTGGTGGCCACGCCAGGGCGCCTGCTTGACCTGCAGCGCTCCATGCAGATCAAGCTCGATCAAGTTCAGTTCCTGGTCGTTGACGAGGCGGATCGCATGCTTGATCTCGGATTTTCCGACGACCTGGCGGAGATCAATCAGCTGACCATTGGGCGCAAGCAGACCATGATGTTCAGCGCCACCTTTGCGCCGCGAATTCAGCAGCTTGCTGCGCGCGTGATGCGGCAGCCCCAGCGCCTGCAAATCGACAGCCCGCAGGAGAAGCACCAGAACATCGCGCAAAAGCTTTTCTGGGCCGATAACGCCCAGCACAAGCGCAAGCTGCTGGATCACTGGTTGCGCGACAGCAGTATCAACCAGGCGATCGTTTTTGCGAGCACTCAAATCGAGTGTGACGGCCTGGCCAATGATCTGCAGCAAGATGGTTTCTCCGCAGTTGCTCTGCACGGAGCCTTGAGCCAGGGTCTGCGTAACCGCCGTTTGATGGCCTTGCGCCAGGGGCAGGTGCAGATTCTGGTGGCCACCGACGTCGCGGCGCGCGGTCTGGACGTTCCCACCGTGACCCATGTCTTCAACTTTGGCCTTCCCATGAAAGCCGAGGACTATACGCACCGCATTGGCCGCACCGGACGCGCCGGGCGAGATGGGCTTGCCGTGACTTTCGCCGAGTTCCGCGATCGCCGCAAAATCATGGACATCGAGTTTTATACCCATCACCAGTTCAAGGGCGAGACCGTTGCCGGCCTGGAGCCGCAGCAGCGCTTTCCTGACTCGCGTCCCAACCCCGGTTTTGGCGGGCGTGACAGCCGCGGCGTGGTAGACCATCGTCCCCGTGACCGCAATTTCGGTAACGGCGGTCACTCTGACGGTTTTGGCGCCAATCGCGGCGCCCCCCGCGACGCCGTCAGTTATGAGCGAAAAGGCGGATTTAACGACCGTTTCGCCGGCGCGCGCAACGATGGCGCTGCACCGCGAGGTGATTTTGGTCCCCGCAAACCTGCGTTCGGCAAGCCGATGGCGGTGAGGCCGGGCAACAACGGCAAGGTCTTTGTGCCTCGCGACGCCAAGAAGCGTCTGGCCAGAAGTGCTTGACCCTTCGCACTCTCGCCACCCGCCCGCGAACCAGTGGAGCAGGCAACTAATTGCCTTATAATCCTCGGCTGAGCAAAGAGATCTCGAGTCATCCTTGCTTGGTCGTTGCAGTCCTTCTGCACTGACAATTTCCGGAAATTGTTTCATCAACTCACTAGGTAATTTTTCAAATGAAAAAATCGCTCGTTTTGGCTGCTCTTATTGCCGCCGCTGCTCTGGTTGCTTGTGGAAAAAAAGAAGAAGCTCCTGCGCCCGCTCCCGCGCCGGCGCCGGCCGCTGCACCCGCTCCGGCTGCTGCACCTGCCCCTGAGGCCGCGGCTTCTGGCGCGTCTGCCCCCGCTGCTGCTGCGCCGGCTGCTGAGGCTCCCGCCTCTGCCGCAAGCGCCGCGCCGAAGAAGTAATACTTCGGTTGGCTCAACTTTGTTGAGCAGCAAAAAAAGCCACCGACAGGTGGCTTTTTTTTATCGATCCGGATTTGCCTTCAGCTATTTGAGGTCGTCCGCAAGCGCTTTGACGATGCGCTGCGCGTTGGCTGAGTTGTCCGGCGCGCCATTGTCGTTGAGCACCGACACGGTGGTGGTGGTGCCCTGACTGACCAGCGCGATGCGATATTTCAGGGGCGTTCCGCTGTCCTTCGAACTTCCGAAGATCGAGGCCAGAAAACTGGTCTCCGACTTGGCGGCAGAAGGCTCCACGTAACGGACAAAATAGATGCCCTGCGCGCGGTCCCTGTCCTCGACTGTGAAGTTGGCTCGATCCAGCGAGAGACCAACCCGTCGCCAGGCGCGCTCGAAGCCGTCGTCAACCTGGACGACTGTTTGGCCATTGATCACCGTCGTGCGGGCACCGCTCTTGCTCTCAACGTTGGCAACCAGGGTCTTCGACTGTTCCTTGCTTGCGCCCAGCTTGACCATCAGCCGGCTCAAGAACTCAGTTTCGAGCTCTGGATCGGGTGTTCGGGGCTGCCACACCGTCGAATCCTTGTCCTTGCTGCTGTAGACCTCGATCATGCCGCGGTGGCTGATATAGATTTCTGTGCCACCGCCAGAACTGCGTTCCAGGCGGGTGCGGAACTTGTCCCTCTCGCCGGTTGAGTAAAGCGAGTCGAACACCTTGCCGATCGTGCTTCGAATGAAGTCCTGCGGCAGTTTGGCCCGATTCTCCGCCCAATCCGTTTCCATGATGCCAAGATTGGCCTGATCCATGGTCAGGATGAACCCATTTTCCTGCCAGAAGTCACGGATCGGATCCCACAGCTTGTCTGCCGGTCGGTTGATGACAAGCCACCTTTGGCTGCCGGCGCGTTCGATGCGGACATCGCCCAACGAAACGACCGCAGTCGGCATCGACTGGGTGGGCTGGCCCGACTGGAAACTCGACGCCGTCACGGCTCCGCCAGGAACCGCATACCGCGTGTTGCGAGAGAGTTGGGTGAGGTCGGGCGGAATGTCCAGCGATGGCGCCTTGGCAGCGCTCTTGTAGTTCACCTTGTCGCCATCCAGGGCCGAGCAGGCTGCCAGAGTCAGCGCAAGGCACAACAGTGCAAATTTGGAGAAATGATTCAAGACAGTGTTCCTTGGGGTGATAGGGAGGGTATGGCCGAAACGTTCAGAGCAGGCCGCATGCGCGCAGGGCGTCTTCGATCACAGGCTGGTTGGCCACAGTCAGTGGTGTCATCGGCAGGCGCATCGTTCCACCGCACAGCTGCAATCTCGCCATCGCCCATTTGACGGGAATCGGATTGGCCTCGACGAACAAGTGCTTGTGCAAGGGCAGCAGCTTGAACTGAATTTCCATGGCGCGCTTTCTGTCGCCGGCGATTGCGGCGACGCAGAGCTCGTGCATCAGTCGTGGCGCCAGGTTGGCGGATACGCTGACATTGCCCTGACCGCCGCACAGCATCAGCGCGACTGCGGTCCCATCATCCCCGGAATAGATGGAAAAGCCCTTTGGCGCTTCTCGGACAAGCCACTGTGCGCGCTCGATGTTTCCGGTGGCCTCCTTGATGCCGACAATGCCGCCGACCTGGGCCAGACGCAACACGGTGTCATGCGCCATGTCTGCAACGGATCGTCCGGGAACGTTGTAAAGCACCATCGGGAGATCGACCGCCTCTGCAATGGCCTTGAAATGCAGATACTGCCCCTCCTGGGTCGGCTTGTTGTAGTACGGCACAACCTGCAACTGGCAATTGGCGCCCACCGCCTTGGCGAACTTTGCGAGTTCGATCGCCTCGGTCGTTGAATTTGCGCCGCAACCCGCCATGACGGGAACGCGTCCCCTGGCCTGCTCGACCGCGACGCGGATGATTTCGCAGTGTTCCTGCACATTGACGGTGGGCGACTCGCCGGTCGTGCCCACCACGCCGATGCAATCAGTGCCCTCTGCGATGTGCCAATCGATCAGTTTTCGCAACGCGGCGTAGTCCACGCTGCCATCTTCGTGCATGGGTGTGACAAGCGCCACGATGCTGCCCGTGATTTGGCTGGTTGAGGATGTCATGTCCGGGTGTTGTTTAACGGTAAAGGCGCATTCTAACTAGAGCCTGTAACGCGCGGGCGCCCCATCGTGCACATCACGGGGATCCGGTCGTACGGCGACGACCCTCTGAACGAAGCGGGGAGGATCGTCAAGAAAGCCATCTTCGAATGCAACCATGCGCAAGCCGGCAAAAATCCTTGGCAATTCGGCCGTTTCCAGCAGAAACTCCGATCGCGATGGCTTTCCCACGGTCTCGTTTCCCTGGGTGAACGTTTCATAAATGAGCACGGCGCCGGGCGCAAGACTTTCGCCGATCAGCGGGAACAGCGGTCGCCACAGGTAGTTTGTGACGATCACGGCTCCAAACTGTTGTGCGCAACTTCCATCCATCAGGGGCCAGGGGCCGTTTTCGATGTCCGCCAGAATCACGTTGCCGAACGCCGCTGCGGTCCTTAACGCCTCGGCCGAGCGGTCAATGCCGGTGACGCTGTGGCCGCGCCCGGCAAACCACTTCATGTGACGCCCCTGACCGCAGGCAATGTCAAGCACCGAACACGCGGGCACCAGCAGATGCGACCAGCGCGTGACCCAGGCAGACGCCGGAGTCGGGCCATGCCCGAAGTTTCTGGACGGTCGATCGGTCATCCCGCATGCGCCTAGAAACAGCCCCAGACCTGATTGGCGAGCATGACCAGAAAGTCTGGCCGCGCATACAGGGAAAACACCGCCAGCAGCAGGGCCAACGCGATGCCATAGAGCAGGAATTGGCGACCCTGTTTCATGACTTCATGCACCTTGAGGGGCAGTCTGGCGGCTGATGGCCGCTTCCTTGATGGGCAGGTTCACCAGAGCCGCCAGCACGCCCAGGGCAATGGCGATGTACCAGACCACGTCATAGCTTCCGTTGCGGTCATACAGATAGCCGCCAAGCCAGACCCCCATGAAAGAGCCAATCTGATGGCTGAAGAAGACAAATCCGCTCAACATGGACAGGTGAGCGACGCCAAAGATCTGCGCCACCATGGCATTGGTCGGCGGCACGGTCGAGAGCCACAGCAGGCCCATCACGCCGGAGAAGATATAGACGCTCGGAGCGGACAGGGGCAACAGCAGGAACAGGCTGATGGCAATGGCGCGCGCCAGGTAGATGAAGGCCAGGATATTCTTCTTCTGCATGCGCTGTCCCAAGGCGCCGGCAGCGTAGGTGCCGAACACGTTGAGGAGTCCGATGAGCGCCAGCGAGTAACTTGCGACCTGGGGCGACAGGCCTTTGTCCTTCAGGTAGCTTGGCATGTGCACACCAATAAAAACAACCTGGAAGCCGCAAACAAAATAACCCGCCATCAGAAGCTGAAAACTCGGGTGCTTGATGGCTTCTTTCAGGGCGTGGAGAATGGATTGATTGTGCCGGCTGGCGCCGCTGCTGCTGCCAAAGCCGGGTTCACGCAGACCCCAGGCCAGAGGCACCATCATCAGGCAAGCAACGCCCAGCACCACCAGGGCCTCCTGCCAGCCCAGACTGCCGATCAGGAAGCCCTCGGTGGGAACCATCAGGAACTGCCCGAAGGACCCGGCCGCGGCGCCAACGCCCATGGCCCAGGAACGCCTGACCGAAGACACGTTGCGGCCGATGACGCCGAAGATGACCGCATAGGTGGTACCCGCTTGGGCGATGCCAATGAGCACGCCGGTCGCAGCGGAAAACAGCAGCGGCGTGCTGGCGTACGCCATGCCGATCAGGCCAAGGGCGTACAGAATGGCACCCACGACGATGACACGAAAGGCGCCAAATCGGTCAGCCAGCATGCCGGCAAAGATGCCGGAAAAGCCCCACACCAGATTCTGCACGGCGATCGCCAAGGCGAAAGTCTCGCGGCCCCAGCCGCGGCCCTGGGTCACTGGCTGGAGCCAGAGGCCGAAGCCGTGTCGCACGCCCATGGACAAGGTCAAGATGATGGCGCCACAGAGCAGGACCTGTGTTATTGAAAGAGGCTGCGGGGTTGTGTTTGCGGACATGCCAGATGAGGTCAGAACTGCCTTGGAAGAAGTGCCTGCACCCACTGCGGATGGAGGAATCGGCGGTTGATTTTACTGGGTACTGGCGGATCGGCGACCGGTGCGCGAAAATGAGCAGTCAAACAACAGCCTGCAATTTCAACATCATCATGAAGATCGAAAAAAACACCGCCGTCACGCTGCGCTACAAGTTGAGTGACAGCGCTGGCAAGATCCTGCAACAAAGCCACGAGCCGATGGTCTACCTGCATGGTGGTTACGGCAATGTATTTCCAAAGGTCGAAGACGCGCTGGAGGGTCAAATGGCAGGTTTCCAGGCGACTCTTGATCTGCAACCGCAGGATGCCTTTGGCGAGCGCGACGAACAACTGGTGCAGACCATACCGAAGACCCAGTTTCCGCCCGGCGTGAAGGTCGGCGGGCAACTTCAGGCGCTGGGTCCGGACGGCCAGGCCCAGATGTTCACCGTGATGAAGATCAAGGGCCACAACGTCATGCTCGATGGCAACCATCCGTTGGCAGGCAAGGCCTTGCGCTTCGCCCTGACGGTGACGGCGGTTCGCGCAGCCAATGAAGAAGAGATTGCGCACGGTCACGTGCATGACGCACACGGGCATCAGCACTGATTGGACTGACCGCGCTCAGGCGCGCGAGTGGACGGCGGCTGAGCCGTCGCGCCGTGTGTGTCCGATGCTGCAGCGTTCGATGCCGCTGAGGTCGCGCCTCGATTCGACATCGACAAAACCAGCCTGGCGCAGCAGCGTTCGCACCGGCCCGGCCTGGTCGTAGCCATGTTCGAGCAGCAGGCAGCCGCCGGCTTGCAGACGCGTTGGCGCCTGGCCGATGATGTGTCGCAGGTCGTCCAGACCACTGGCGCCGGCTGTCAG